>NZ_JBFUHN010000042.1:0-60069 GCF_056402375.1 Variovorax sp. P4_B10
CCGCTCAGGCGTCGGGTGACTCCAGGCCAGCGTCGCGGGCAGGCGCAGGCCGCTCCATCGCTCCAGGCGGCTGCGCAGCTCGAGTGCCATCAGGCTGTCGAGCCCGAGCGTGCGCAGCGGCTCGTCCCAACGCACCCGTGCGGCGTCGATGCGAACCACTGCAGCGATCTCGTCCACCAGGCGTGCCATCAGCACGGCACGCCGCGGCTGGCCGGGAGCGGCCGCACGCAGCGCATCGGCCAGCCCTCGCCCGGCCTCCTTCGGGGGGATGCGCCGGCTTGCACCGGCGCCTTCGGCGAGGAAAGGACGCGCCGCGGATTCGGGATAGTGCTCGGCCCAGACGCGAAGATCGAGCCGCATGACGGCGCTCGCGCCCCCCGGCCCGGCCAGCACCCGCGCCAGCGCCCGGAAGCAGGTGGCCGGCGCCATGCTGGGCAGCCCGCGCGCACCGAGCCGCTCGCCGCGTCGCGGRTCGGCAGCGGCCAGCCCCACCTGGGCCCAGGGCCCCCAGGCAACAGCATGCGCGGGAAGTCCGGCGGCGACGCGCAGGCCGGCCAACGCATCCACCGCCGCGTTGGCGGCCGCATAGTTCGCCTGGCCCGGCGTGCCCAGCATCCCGGCCGCCGAGGAGAACAACACGAAGTGCTGCAGCCGATCGGCGATGGTCAGGCGGTGGAGATGCCAGGCGCCGGCCCACTTGGCACCGAGCACGGTCGTCATGCGCTCGGGGGTCTGCGCGCCCATCACCGCGTCATCGATCACAGCCGCCGCATGGAAGATGCCGCGCAGCGGTGCCTGGCGCCGCACCTCGTCGAGCGCGCGGGACAGCGCATCGGCGTCGGCGACGTCCACCGCGAGCACCTTCACCACCACGCCGCGCCCGGTGAGCCGCGCCAGCGCCGCATGGGCCGCCGGTCCCGGCGCGCCGCGGCCGAACAGGGCAATGCACCGGGCGCCCCATTCGGCGAGTTGCTCGACCAGCCGCAACCCGACACCGCCGAGCCCGCCCGTCACGACATAGGCGCCCGAACCCTCCAGGCTCGGCGCCGCGGCCGGGCCGGCGTCCCTGGCGCGGCGAACCAACCGCGCCGCCAGCCGCCGGCCTTCGCGCAACGCGACATGGTCCTCGTCGCCACCGATGAGCAGGTGCTGCGCAAGCCAGCGCCCCTCCATGACCTGTGGCGCGGCCGCCAGATCGACGAGGCGCAGGGCCACCGGCACCTGCTCCGTGGCAGCCACGCGCAAGAAGCCGCGCAGCGCGCCCTGCCCGCACGCGGCGGCGCCCGGGCGCCCGGCGCGGAGCTCGGAAGCCACGACCTCGGCGCCACGGGTGACCAGCCAGAGTGCAGGCCCTTCGCCGTCGCTCACCAGCGCGGCCACCCGCTGCGTCAGGCGCAGCGCGGCGCTCGCCTGCCACGCCTGCGCGGCCATCGGATCGCTCGACCGGTCGTCCACCGCCGCCCGTCCGGCGAGATAGACGAGGTCGCTGCAGTCCGCGAGCGTGGCCGCCGTCAGGGCCGCGTCGATGGACTGGGGTGTATCCAGCCGCACCACCGCGACGCTGGCCCCGGCTGCGGTCAGTGCCTGGCGCAACGCCTCCGCCAGACCGTCCGCCACACCCGGGCCGCCTTCCAGCAGCAACCAGCGGCCGCGGCCGGCCGGCGCCGGCGCCTCCGGCAGCGCCACCCATGCGATGTCATGGAGCTCGGCGTCGGGCTCGGACTCGGCGCCCGCCACCGGCAGCACGGCTCGCCCGCAGGGTTCGCGCGTCCAGCCGAGGATGGGCAGGCGAACCGCCGGCCGCTGCGCGTAGAGAGCCTTGGCATCGGCGATGCCACCCACGCTGTGGATGCGCGCCAGCGCGTCCAGCAATGCCTGCGGCTCCGGATCGTCGCGTCGCAGCAGGCCGATCGCGGTCCCTGTCGTGCCCAGGCAATCGTGCAGCGCAGGCCCCAGCACGGGATGCGCGCTCACCTCGATGAAAAGACCGTGGCCGTCTTCGGCCAGCCGTTGCACCGTCTCCGCAAAACGCACGGGGGCACGCACATTGCGACACCAGTAGCCGGCATCGAGCGCTTGCCCATCGACCGGGCCGGCCGTCAGGGTCGAATAGAAGCGCACGCCCGCCCTCAGTGGCGCTGCCACCAGGCCGGCCAACTCGGCCGCCAGCGGCCCCAGCAACGCATCCGTCTGCGGACTGTGGCTGGCCACATCGACCTTGACCGTGCGACAGAAGACACCGCGGGCCTCGAAGCCGGCGCGCAAGGAGTCCAGGGCGGCCGTTTCGCCGGAGAGCACGGTCGTGCGGGGTCCGTTGATCACGGCCACCGTCACGGCATCGCGCCACGGCGCCAGCGCGGCCTCCGCGTCCGCAGCGGACAGCTCGACCAGCAGCATGCCGCCGCGTCCTGCAATGGTCTTCAGCAGTCGACTGCGATGAACGATGACGCGGGCGGCATCCCCTGGGCTCAGCGCTCCGGCGACACACGCCGCCGCCACCTCGCCCATGCTGTGACCGACCACGGCATCGATGCGCACGCCATGTGCCCGCAGCCAGGTGGCCAGCGCCACCTGCACCGCGAAGCTCAGGGGCTGGACCACGTCGATGCGATCGAAGCGGTCGGCGGCCCGCAGTTCGTCGACCAGCGGGCGTTCGGTCACGGCTTCCGCCGCCTGGCTGATGGCCAGGAAGGCATCGCGAAACACCGCGTCCTCGGCGAGCAGCCGGCGCCCCATGCCGGGCCATTGCCCGCCCTGGCCGGAGAAAACCAGCACGGTGCGCCCCGCCACGGCGGGGGCGGCTCCCGTCGCCACGCCGTCGGTCACCGTGTCGCTGCCACACCAGGCCGACAAGCGCCGGGCCAGCTCGGCGGTGCTCGCGCCGCGCACCACCAGCCGGTGCCGCCGGTGGTCTCGGCCATGCCATGCCGCGCGACACAGCGCCGCGATGTCGACCTCGGCATCCGCCAGCCATGCGGCGGTGCGCCTGGCGAGCGCGCCGAGCGCATCGGCACTTGCGGCCGACAAGGGCAGCAGATGCCCGGCCGTGCCGCACGCATCGCCCGCGGGCTCCCGCGCCGATGTCATCGATGCCACCGGCGCCGGGCCCAGCACCACATGGACGTTGCTGCCCGACCAGCCGAAGGCGCTGACGGCGGCGTGGGGGCTGGCATCGGTCCAGCGCGCCGGTGCCCCGGGCACGGTCAGTCCGGTGCCGAGGTCGATGTGCGGATTGAGGCTGCGGAAATGCGCAACGCCCGGGATCTCGCGGCGCTCGATGGCCAGCACCGCGCGGATGAGTCCTGCCACGCCGGCCGCGGCCTCCGTGTGGCCGATGTTGCCCTTGACCGAGCCGAGCGCGCAGGGTGTCCTGCGTCCGACGCCGTAGACACGCGCCAGGGCGTCCGTCTCCACCGGATCGCCCAGCGGCGTGCCGGTGCCGTGGCACTCCACATAGCCGACATCCGCCGCCGCAATGCGGGCCTCCGCGAGCGCCGCCTCGATCACGGCCTGCTGGGCGCGGCCGTTGGGGGCCGTGATGCCGTTGGTGGCGCCGTCCTGGTTCATGGCGCTGCCGCGAATCACCGCGCGAATCGGATCGCCGTCGGCCAGTGCGTCCGCCAGGCGCTTGAGCACCACCACGCCGCAGCCCTCGGACCTGACGAAACCGTCCGCGCGGGCATCGAAGGGCTTGCAGCGGCCATCCGGCGCCATCATGCCCATGCGCTCGGTGATCATGCCGAACAGCGGCGACAGGATCAGGTTCACGCCCGCCGCCAGTGCCAGGTCGGACTCGCGGCGGCGCAGGCTCGCGCACGCCAGGTGCACGGCGGCCAGGGACGACGCACAGGCAGCGTCGACGGTCAGGGCCGGCCCCTTCAGGTCGAGCTGGTAGGCCAGCCGCGCCGCCGCGATGGCATGCGAGGTGCCAGTGCCCAGGTAGCTGTCCAGTCCCTCGGGCCGGTCCAGGCGCACGTGGAGTTGCGAGAAATCGTCGTTGTAGAGACCGAGAAACAGGCCCGTCCGGCTGCCCGCCAAGCGACTCGCCGGAACCAGCGCGTCCTCCAGCCCTTCGTGGCACACCTCCAGCAGCAGCCGCTGACGGGGGTCCATGGAATGCACCTCGCGCGCGGCCAGGCCGAAGAATCCGCCGTCGAAGCCATCCACGTCGTCGAGGAAGCCGCCCAGCGGCAAGGCGTCGGGCTGCGGCATGCCCGCCAAGGCAGCCCGGCGCGCCGCCGGATACGGGCCGATGGCGTCCTGCCCGTCGCGCGTGCTGTCCCAGAACGCATCGGGCGTGTGGGCGCCGCCGGGGTAGCGGCAACCGATGCCGATCACCGCCACCGGCTCGGTGGCATCCGCTTCCAGTTCGGCCACGCGCGCGCGCAGCTGGCGGATCTCGGCCAGCGCACGGCGCATCAGCGCTTCGTGAGTCGGCGACTCGCTCATTCAGGCCCTCCCCAGCGAGGGAACCGCGTCCAGCGCGCGCTCCAGGAGCGTCGCCAGATCCTCGCCATCCTTCGGTTCGTCCGGCGCGGGCGCTGCCGCCAGCTGGGATGCCAGGTGGGCAGCGAGCTGGGCCGGGCTGGGGTAATTGAGGAAATCCGCCGGTCGAATGGCCAGGCCCAGCGCACGCTCCAGCCTGCGACGCAGGTCCATCAGCATCAGCGAATCGATGCCTGTGGCACGGAATGCCTTGCCGGGATCAAGCCGCTCCGAAGGCAAGCCGGCCACCGCTGCGACCTGACGGCGCACGATGGCATCGAGCTGCTCGCGCCAGTCCGCCAGGCCACGATCGAAGGCAAGGTTCGGCGTGACCTCGGCCACGGCCGGCGCCGACGAGGGACGCACCGGCGCCGTGCCCAGCAGGCGCGACAGCAACGGCGCGACGGCGGCATCCGGATGGGCGGCCGCCCAGGCCGCCCAGTCCACGGTCATCACGCCCAGCGCGGGATCGAAGGACCCGGCTGCTGCCGGGTCGCGCTGCGACGCGACGCACAGCAGTTGCGCCAGGCAATTCAATCCTTCGGCCACCTGGATCGGCCGCACGCCGGCCGGTGCCCAGTCGGCCCGGGCGGCCATGCCTGTCTCGGCCCAGAAGCCCCAGTTGACCAGGGTCACCGGCTTGCCGGCCCTGCGGCGCGCCGCCGCGAGGCCGTCGAGCGCCGCGTTGGCCGCCGCGTACGCGCCCAGTTCCGGCGAATCGATCAGCGATGAAAACGACGAGAACAGCACGAAGAAGTCGAGCGCCAGCTCGCTGGTGAGCTGGTCGAGCCACCACGCCCCATGCAGCTTGGCCCGGAAGACGGCATCGACCGCCACAGGATCCAGCCCCGACACCGGTGCCTGGTGAAGAACGCCGGCCGCATGCACGATGCCGCACAGCGGCGGCCGGTCGAGGGCCGAGCCTTGCAACCACGCCGAGAGCGCTGCACGATCCCCCACATCCACGGCGGACGTGGTCACGCTGACGCCGCGCGCCTCGAGTGCCATCACCGCATGCACCTGCTGGGCGACGGGGTCCTGTGCCGCCAGACCGGCCCACGCATCGCGGGGCGGCAATGCCGTGCGGCCCACCAGGTCGATGTGGCGGGCACCGCCATCGGCCAGCCAGCGCGCGATGCGCAAGCCGAGCCCGCCCAGCCCACCGGTCACCAGGTAGCGCCCGCCCGCCTTGGGCGCCCATCCGCCGCCCGGTGTCGGCATCGGGCGCCGGTCGAGCCGCGCCGCCAGGCGCTTGCCGGCGCGCAACGCAACCCGGGTTTCACCGTCATCGGCCAGGATCGCCTCGAGCAGCGCGGCAGCCTGGGCTTGCGCCGGCACATCGGGGTCGAGATCGACCAGCCCGCGCCACAGCGCAGGATGTTCTGCCGCGATGGCATTGCCGAGACCCCACAGCGGCGACTGCAGCGGCGCCAGCGCGTGCTGCCCGGCACCGGTCGATCGCGCCCCGCTGGTGACCACCGTCAGGTGCGCACCTGGAAGCACCGCCAGGCGCGCTGCCAGTGCGGCGACTTCGCTGAAGGCAATCACCGCCGCATCGGGATCCTGCGGCGCGATCGCCAGCGCGCGCAGGTCGATCACTTCGTGCTCGCCCGGCTCGCCTGGCACATCGCCCTGCACCATGCGCGCCGTGCCGCCCATGGTGCGGATGCGCGCCACCAAGGCCTGCGCCAGGCCGGCATCGGCCTCGGCACCGACCAGCAGCCAATGCCGGCCCCAGGCCTGCTCGGGCGGAGATGCGACGGGCTGCCAATCGACCCCATAGAGGCCCACCGCCAGCTCCGGCGCGCGGGCCTGCGGCAGGTCGGGCCAGAAGCGGGTCCGCTGCCACGGATAGGGCGCCATCGGCGTCCAGCGCCCGCCATCCGGATAGATGGCGCGCCATTCCACCGGCACGCCCACCGCATGCAGGCGCCCCGCGGCAGCGAGCAGGCAACGCAGCTCCGGCTCGTCCCGCCGCAGCGTAGCAGCGACGAGGTCGCCGGCATGGCCGGCCCGGGCCAGGGTCTGTTCCAGAGATCCCGCGAGCGTGGGGTGYGCAGACAGCTCCACGAACACCGAGTCGCTGCCGGCGAGCGCCAGGACGGCCTCCTGGAAACGCACGGGGCTGCGGAGATTGGCCGACCAATAGCCGGCATCCGCTTCCGGCCCTGTCAACACGGCCCCGGTCACGGTGGACAGCATCGTGCGAGCAGCCGCACGCGGCAGCAGGCCCTGGAGCGCCTTCACCAGCGGGTCCAGCAAGACATCCACCTGCGGGCTGTGCGAGGCCACGCTGACGCGCACCATGCGCACGAACACGCCCTCGCGCTCGAGCGCGTGCGCCAGCGCCGTCACGGCGGCGTCGGTGCCGGCAACCACCGTGTCTTCCGGCCCGTTGTGCGCCGCCACGGTCAAGGCACCCATGGCCAGCGCATCCTTGGAGCGCAGGCGGGCGATGGCCTCCTCGGTGGCCTCGCTGCCCAGTCCGACCAGGGCCATGGCACCCGCTCCGCGCACCGCGCCCATCAATCGGCTGCGCGTGCAGATCACCAGCGCTGCGTCATCCAGCGAGAGAATACCTGCGGCATGGGCCGCCGCGACCTCGCCCATGGAGTGGCCGATGACCGCGTCCGCCACCACGCCCCATGCGGCAAGCTGGGCCGTCAACGCCACCTGCAGCGCAAACAGCGCTGGCTGAACGACGGCGATGTCGTCCTGGCGCGGATCGTCGGCTGGCAGGCCCTGCAGCGCCAGGACGCTCATGCCCCCCTGCCGCACGATGGCGGCGTCGCATTCGACGAGTGCGTTGCGGAACACCGGCTCCTGCAGGAGGCCCCGCCCCATGCCGGCCCATTGACCGCCCTGCCCGGAATAGACAAGCACGATCCGGCGCCGCGGCACCGCCTGCAGGCCGACGCCGTTCTCCAGCCACGCCTGTGCTGCCAACCGCAACTCAGCCGCATCGCCGGCCACCAGGGCGCTGCGCCAGCCGCGGTGCGTCGAACGGACTGCACGACTCCAGCCCAGCGACGCCACATTCCCCTCGAACCCGACCAGCGCCGCAACGCTGGCGCGCAACGCTGCCGGCGAATGCGCAGACAGCGGCAGCAACACCGGCCTTGGCATGCGCTGTGCGACGTGTCCCAGCAGCGCCAGGCGTGACAGCGATTCAGACAAGCTGTCCGCACCGGGACGGCCGCGCTCCAGCGTCGCCATCACCGCCACATGCGCACCGCCCGAATGGGCGATGGCGCGGCGCAGCAGGGGGTGCGAGCCCAGCTCCAGGAATGCCGAGGCACCGCCGTCCGCCAGCGTTCGCACGACATCGGCGAAACGCACCGGCGCGCGCAATGCCTCGCGCCAATAGGCAGCGTCGGGCTGCGCATCGGGCCGAATGGTGGAATGGAAGGGCACCGTGGGCGCGCGGACTTGCACCTCGCCGAGGCTCTCGGAGAAGGCATCGAGCTCTGCCTCGATCCACCGGCTGTGGTACGGCACCGGCACCGCCACGCGGACGGCGTCGACGCCGTCTTCTGCAGCGGCCGCCTCGGCCGCGTCGATTGTCTCGGTGGCGCCGGCGAGCACGGTCAACGAGGGCGCGTTGTGAGCGGCCACGTCGAGCACCAGGCTGCGGCGAAGGGCCCAGGCTTGCGAGGCCTCAGGCGCCAGCGCCATCTGCAGCATGCCGCCACGGCCGGCCAGCCGCTGCTCGGCGGCGGCACGACAGCACACCAGCCGACACCCGTCGGCAAGGTCGATCAGACCGGCGGCCACCGCCGCTGCCGCCTCGCCCGTGCTGTGGCCGAGCACCGCATCGGGCACGATGCCCCAGTGTTCGAACAACCGCCAGAGCCCGATCTGCACCGCGAACTGCAACGGTTGCGCGAACTCGGGATCGTCCGGTGCCGCGGGCGAGACGACCAGGGCGCCCAACACCGACCAGCCGAGCCGCGGCGCCATGAGCGCATCGCAGTCCTCCACCGCCCGGCGAAAGGCTGGCTCGCTGGCGAGCAGATCGCGCCCCATGCCCGGCCAGGCGCCGCCGCTGCCGTTGAAGACGAAGATCAGGGACGCTGGCGCCGCGGCCCCGGCCAGCCGGGAAATCGGGGGCACGGGGGACAAGGCAGCTCGAGGCATCGGGACGGACGCCGCGGCGGGGGCGGATCGGAGCACCACATGCGCGTTCGTTCCGCCGAAACCAAAGGCGCTGACGCCTGCAAGCCGGGTCGGCCGGCCTTGGGGCCAGTCACAGGCTCGGTCCACCAGCCGCAGGCCCCACACGGCAAACGGGATTGCGCAAGACGGCCGCTCGGCATGGACGGTGGCGGGGATGCGTCCCTGGCCCAACGCCAGCACCGTCTTGATCAGGCCGGCCATGCCTGCGGCGGCTTCCAGATGGCCGATCGTCGACTTCACGGAGCCGATCAGCAGCGGACGCCCGGACGCCCGGTCTCGCCCCATCACGGCGCCCAGCGCGCTCGCCTCGATCGGATCGCCCAGCGCCGTGCCGGTGCCGTGCGCCTCGACATAGTCGATGTCGGCCGGGGCAACACCCGCACGTTGGCAGGCCTGCGCCAGCACGGCGCGTTGCGCCACCGGGTTCGGGGCCGTCAGCCCATTGCTGGCACCGTCGCTGTTCACCGCACTGCCGCAGACCACCGCCAGGATCGGGTCGCCATCGGCCACGGCCTCATCGAGCCGCTTGAGTACGACGAAGCCGCCGCCCTCGCCCCGGACATAGCCGTTCGCGCCTTCGGCGAAGGGCCTGCAACATCCGTCCGGCGACAAGCCGCCGAACTTCGACATGGCGATCGTGCTCTCCGGCCCGCAGATCAGGTTCACGCCRCCGACCAGAGCGACGTCGCACTCTCCGGACGCCAGGCTTCCACATGCCAGATGCAGTGCCGTCAGCGCGGAGGAGCAGGCCGTGTTGACGGCAAGACTCGGCCCCTCCAGCCCCAGGGCGTAGGAGATCCGGCCGGCCATCACGCCGTGGTCCTGTCCGGTGGCGCTGTGCTGCCTGTACGCGGCAGGGTCGGGCGTGACGATGCGCGCGTAGTCAGACCACATCGCGCCAAGAAAGACGCCCGATCGGCTGCCGCGCAGCCCCTCCAGCGGCAGGCCTGCCGCCTCGCAAGCCTCGACGGCCAGCTCCAGCGCCAGGCGCTGCTGGGGGTCCATCTGCACCGCCTCGACCGGCGCAATGCCGAAGGCATCGGCATCGAAGCCGTCGATGGCGGGCAGGAAGCCTCCCCAGCGCGTGGTCATGCGGCCAGGCACCGTTCGATCGACGTCGAACAAGGCGGGGCCATCCCAACGGTCGGCCGGCACAGGGCCGATGGCACTGCGGCCCGCATCGAGCAGCGTGGCGAACGCCGCCACGGAAGGTGCACCGGGAAAACGGCATGCCATGCCGATAATCGCGACCGGCACTGCGCGAGACGCTGCGGCATCACGCCGGCCGGGTCGCGGATGCCTCACGCCGACGGGTGCGTACGCAAGAGGCGGAACGGGGGGATGTACGCCATCTTCCACCAGGCGGCGCGCCAAGGCGGAGATGGTCGGGCACTCCCACAAGAGGGTGGCGCGCAGGGCGCGGCCCAGGATGCGACCCACCTCTGCGACGATCGCCAACGCGTCCAGCGAATCGACGCCCAGGTCATGAAAACTCCGCTCGCAGTCGACCCCCTCGCCGGCCTGGCCGGTTCGGCGGGCCACCGCCTCCGACAACTGGCGTTCAAGTGCTTCGACCTGCCTTGCCAGCATCACTACGGACCATCCCTCACGGCGGCGCCAGATTGCAGACCGCCCGCCAATGCGACAAGGGGCGCGACCGGGTCTTGCGTCATCCATCCCGAGGCTTCGATCCATCGGAAGGTGGGGGCAAGATCAGCCGTCTCTCCCATGAAGATGGCCTTTTCCCGCAGACGCTCTATCGCCCCGCCAGGCGCGCCATGGGCCTTCGTCTGCAGCACCGCGTCTTCGGGCCACGGATTGAGACGAAAAAAGGCCGCCTCGCCGAGCAGCAGTGCGCACTGCTCCGTCACCAGTTCCATCGGTGCGGAGACCACCACGTCGGTGAACAAACCAGGGCTCCCGGGCTTGAACAGCCAATCCCCGTAGCCCCAGTCCAGATTCCCACCCTTGATGGCCGACGCCCCCATTCCGGTGCCTACGGACAACAGGCGGATGCCAGGCAACGCTTCGCCCACCGACATGTCGGCGCCACGCATTGCGTGCAACAGCAGGCAAAGGGCCGGATTGTTGGCGACCAGGCCGCCATCGACATAGCCCTGGTACACCGGGAAGGTCACGGGGAAGGCCCCTGTGCGCACTCCGACATCCACTGCCAGCACGTCACCGTCTTCCGGATCGACGGCGCTTCGGCTGTCGAACAGCTTGGGGCGCCATGCCCGCTGTCCGCCGGGCAAGGGCGCATTCAGTTGCACGGTCACCGCGACGACCCTGTGGGGCAAGTCCTTCAGGCGCAACGTACCCAGGCGGGAGGCCAGATAGTCCTTGAGAACGGTGTTGCCATAGACCGCTCGCTCACCGAGCAGCGCCCCCAATTCGCGCTGCCACGAGGATTGGTAGACCGGGACATCCCCGTTCCAGAGCGCGAAGGCATCGTCCAATCCATCGACCGGATCCTGATGGCTGCCCATCAGCAAGGCATTCATCCCACCCGCGGAGACGCCGCCGAGTGCATCTACCCGCCGCAGGAAGCCGGGGAACCGGGACTCGATCCGGCGCAGCAGCGTCAGCGTCATGAGGGACATGACCCCGCCGCCATCCATTGACAAAAATCGTCTCATGTACAGCCTCTGTCACAGGTTTTATGGACAGGACCAGACCGTTCGTTCACACGAACGAACCCGGCTCGCGCCTGCCGCGCGAGCGTTGGTCTCATCGGCGCCTCACCGCCGGAAGTCGAAGCGAAAGCCCTGACAGTCGGCCGAGCCCGCGGAAAGGCTCGAACGGCCAGAGCCGTCGGCTCTACTCGACGACGATCTTGCGATTCGTCGCCGGGCCGGCTTCCAGGGCACCCAGGCGCTTGGTGATCAGCTGCTGGTAGCCCACCAGAATCTCGGACTGCGCCTTCAGGTACTGCTTCTCGAGAATGGCGCGCGACTCGCCATCCAACAGCAGCGCACCATTGAGTCCGTTCACGAGGCTACCCAGCAGTTTGCGAAGGCCACCGGCTTCTTCATCCATTTCACTATTCATGGGACATCCTCCTAATCGGTCGGTTAAAAACGAAAAATGCAAGTCACACAAAGTAACGAGAAAGTTCAAAAACGCACCTGCAGCACCCCGTCGTTCATTCGCGCATTCGTCACTTCTTTGCCGAGCAACGAGCGCGGCAACGGGACGTGGCGTTTGAAGGTTCCAATTCGAATGATCAGGTCTTCCTGATTTTTCCGGATATCCAATTCGCACTTTTCTACAAATGGCAATTTGATGCTCAGCAAATAGCCATCATTTTCCTTGGCGAAGGAATATGGCGCGCCCTTGTGATAGAACTGTGCCGGATCCTCATCTCCAAAAAGTGCATTGCTCACGATCTGCAATTTCCCGACGCCAATTACCTCGTCATCAAAAAGCGGGAGAGAAACCGTCGGCACCGGATCGAAATACTCGCGAATATCCTGCGCATAAGCGGTCTGAGCCTTGACCCAGCGCGAGTAATAACCGTCCGGCGTCTCGGGCAGCAGGCGATTGATGATGATGCGGTCGATCGCCACCCCATACATGTTGAAGTACATGAAGGCGCGCTGGGTCTCGCGGATCACCATCTTTTCCGCCTGCGTGACCAGGCGAACACTCGTGGTGTTGACGTCGAGCAGCAGCTTGTCCACGCCGGTGATGCGCTCGAAAAGCTTCATCATCGCCTCGAAGTAGCGGTCGTCCGGCAACTTGTAGTCGGTGAAGCGCTTCGCGATTGGCCCTGCGAAACGCACGATGTTCCGATCGACCTTGAAGCGGCGGCGCACATACCACTCGATGGTCGAGGTGATGCTGACGAACCGCAGGCTTTCGCTCGTCGGCGGGCAGTCCAGAACAATGACGTCATACTTTCCCTCGGAGACGTATTTGTTCACGTACATCAGGGCAATGACGTCTTCCATGCCGGGAATCACCGCCACTTCATCGGCAATGACGTCGGTCAACCCGGACGACGTCATCAGCATGGCGAGATAGCGATAAATATCGCCCCAATGCTTCTCGATTTCGACCTGGACATCGATTTCCTGGACATCCAGATTTTCTGCGGCCCGGACAGGGTCGCCACCGTTGTGATCAAAAAGACCACGCGGCAGATCGAAACAATCGAACAAGCTGTGCGCAAGATCGAAGGAAACGACAATGGTGCGGTGCCCTTTTTGGGCTGCGGCGAGTCCGGTCGCCGCCGACACCGTGGTCTTTCCGACCCCGCCTTTGCCCGACATCAAAATAATACGTGGCACTCGAGTCCTTGTTGGTTCGACCGGAATCGATATTACACTGGACTCACTTGGTAACTTAAAGAATATTTTGCTTACGCAAAAGAGCCTAATCTCTAAGTATTCATGGAGCCAAAATGAGCGTGCCTTTTTTGAACTTCCGGGGAGATGAAAACGACAACGCGCCGTTGAATGGCACGCCTCGCCCGGCAATGGCATTCGACAGCCCGTGGGTGGTTCCATGGAGGCGATCGCCGGACGCAGAAGTCACGCTCGTCGCCTTCCCTTACGCCGGGGGTACGGCATCGATGGTGCGTCCGTGGCTGGACACGCTCCCAGCCTGGAGCGATCTGCTCGCGGTCCAGTACCCAGGACGCGAGACGCGCATCAGCGAAACCCCCATCGATCGAGCCGAATCGCTGGCCGATGCCATCGCCGCCGAACTCGGCCCACGGCTGCGCGGGCGCGTGTGCTTCTTCGGGCACTCCATGGGCGCCTTGATGGCCTTTCTGGTGGCGGGCCGACTGGCGACGCAGGGGTGGGCGCCTCCGGCGCATCTCATCGTGTCGGGGCGGCGGGCACCGCACCTCGCAGACCCCTTCGAGCCTGCGCACGACCTCCCACAGGCGCAGTTCCTGGCGCGCCTGCACCGGCTCGATGGCACGCCCGCGGCTGTGCTGGCGCACACAGAGTTGGTGGAGATCCTGATGCCGATGCTCCGCGCCGACTTCGCCGTCAATGAAACCTACCGCCACGCGCACGCGCCAGTGCCCTGCCCGGTCACGGCACTGGGCGGCACGCAGGATCCGATGGCGACGCCGGAAGAACTGAGCGCTTGGGCGATCCACGCACCGGCCGGTTTGAGCACGCATCTTTTCGACGGCAACCACTTCTTCGTACGCTCCGCGCAAGCTGCAGTGCTGGACCGGATTCACACCATCCTGGCCGCACTGAGGCCTACGGCCACACAGACTCACTGAGGTCATCATGTCGACTGTCCGTATCCTGGCGCTGGATGGTGGCCCACGTGGCCTGTTGATGAATTCCATGTTGCTGCGCCTCGAAGACCAACGACCTGGCCTGCTGGACAGCATCGACATCTTTGCCGGGACTTCCGCCGGCAGCATCTCAGCCGCATTCATCGCCGCAGGCTCGACGCCGCGCGCAGGGCTCATGCGGGCCATCGAGTTCTGGCGAGAGTGGCGCCCGTTCACGAAGCCGGGCCGCCGCAATCCACGGACATGGACCGCCCTGACCGGAATGAGTGCGTTCATGACCCACGACTCGATGCGAAAGAACCTGAAGGCGATGCTGGGCGATCTGCGCCTGAGCGACCTGCCCCGCAGCCTGGTCATCCCCAGCTTCTGCCTCGACAACGAAGTGGTCCTGCACCAGCGGCGCCAATGGTCGGTGCGGGTCTATCACAACCTGATGCTGGACATGCCGGGACACAACGATCCGCTGGCGGACATCTRCATGCGCTCCAGTTCGATACCGATGCTCCATCCTGTCTACCAGGGACACATCGATGGCGGCCTGTTCGCCAACAACCCCAGCCTGTGCGCGATGGTGACGGCGCTCGATTTCGCCGACACCACCTTGCCGCAGATCGAGGTGCTCTCTTTCGGCCAGGGCATCACCAGAACCTACATGCCGGTCAAGGGCGGCGATATCGGCTACAGCCGCTGGCTCCTCGACAAGGACAACCCCGTGGCGGTGATCAAGGTGGTCATGGAAAGCAACACGCAGGCGATCAACTACCAATGCGGGCGCCTGCTGGAGGATCGCTTCATCCGCTTTGACCCGACCCTGTCCACGGATGTCGAACCGGATCCCAAATTCCCGATTCAGGAATTCAACGACCGGCAGGAGTACATGGCCTCGCAGATCGAGTTGGACCAGGTACTCCATCGCTTCGACGCGCTGAACAGCCGCAACCCGTGAAATCGATCGCCTGTCCGATCCAGCCGGCCGCAAGAAGCCACCCCGTGCCGAGAAGACTCGACCGAGGTAGCGAATGACGCCGACGGATCCGGACGCCGAGGCAGACACCTACTTCGTCGGATTGACGCAGCAATCCTCGGCGGGCGGTCTTGCCCGCCTGGCAGGTGGCGCGACCGAGGTGCTGCCGGCTTCACGCGTGTACCCCTGCCGCTCCAGCTTTCTGGAGTTCGTACAGCCCATCGAGCAACGACTTGGCGCCGATCGGCATGTCAGAAGCATTGCCATTCAACCGGTCCTGGGGCGTTACGGAACGAGCCAGGAGCTGTCGGTCGGCCTCGAGATATCCGCCGAGGCCGGCTTCAACGCGGCCGCGTTCGTCGAAGCGGTGTTCCGACAGGCGCAGGCAGCCAAGCAACTCGACGCCTTCGTCGGACGAACGCTGTTGCCCGAGGAATGGACGGACAATGCGCGCCCTGGCCTGACCGTGCTGTTCAAGGAGCCACGCCGCATCGGCCAGCTCAGCGCGTTACGCAACGAAATCCTGAACTTCCCCGGCGACGGGTGGCCGATCGATGGCTTCATGACCATCCCCGCAGAAGGTGGACAGGTGGCCACCGTCAAGGGACTTCGCTACGTCTTTCTGCCCGAGATCAGCATCCGATGGGATCTCGCACTGCGCGCACGGTTGGCGGTGGATCCCGACGAGATGGAGATCATTCTCATCGATCAGGCGACAAAGATCGGCCGCCTTTGCAGATCGCTCATGCAGTCGCCGACCATCGAGAAAGCCTGGCTCAACTGGTTCGATGTCATCGTCGGCGGCATCGAGAACTTCGATGCCCTGATTGCCCGGCTGACCACCCACATGCCTGTTCAGACACCTGAAGAAACACTGATGACGCGCAAGCGCTTCTCCGAGATCCTTCATCTCGACAGCACCAGCGTGCTCGAGGAAAGGTTGTCCTTCGCCGCGGCCCACGATGCCAGAAGCGCCGATGAAACACTGAAGGCCTCTCGCAACAGACACGCCAGGATTCAGCGGGCAAGGGCTCTGTTCAAAACGGTCACCCATGATCGCCTCCACACCTGACCCCAGCGCCAGCCTCTTCGCTCGCTACAAGCGAATCATGTACAGCACCTTCGTTGCGGTGTTTGTCATGGCGTGCGCCCTGATCTATCTTCAATACACGCAGCGCCGGGACTACGAACTCGACATTCTTTCGCAACGCATGCGCGAACATGCCATCGCGCTCGACGCGATGCTCAAGAGCAGTACGGATGCCATCGGCGCCTTGCGCACGCAGGCGCGCACCTGGTATGCGACGCATCCCGAAGAGACCACGGCGTCACCGCTCCTGAATGCCGTGGTCGCGTCATCGTCCGAGGGGCGAGTCAACCTGAACACAGTGCCTGCGCCGTGGACAACCGCGGACTCCGGCAACCTGACAGGCAACGTATCAGCCTTGGACGCCTCGCTGCGCAAGGAGATGGACATGGCACTGAATCTCAACACGACATTCAAGGCCACCAAGCAGAACATCCCCGACGCGAGCTGGATCTACTACACGTCGAAGCGCCGTTTCATCCATATCTATCCCTGGGTCAGCTCCACGGACTTCACCTACGCAGACACCCTGCTCGAGAAGGAGTTCTACGCCGGCGTGACGCCCGAGCAGAACCCCGGGCACTCGATCCTTTGGACGACGGCCTATGTGGACGAAGCCGGCCAGGGCGCGATGGTCACGGCATCGACCGGCATCTACGAAGGGGACGCCTTTCGGGGCGCGGTCTCCCTGGACCTGGCCCTTGACCAGTTGGAGACTTTCGTCAATAGCTGGCAACTGCAGTTCGGCACGCTTTTCATCATCAACGACCACGGTCAGCTGCTTGGGCATCCGACCCTGATCAAGTCCAATGCGAAGGAAGTCCTGCCAGCCACTTTGGCCCTGCCCCCTGGGTTGCCGCTCGACGCCATCACGAGGGCCGAGAGTGGCAAGCCGCAGCAAGTCGGCAAGTACTACGTCCAGACCTTGCTCGTCAGCAACGCACCGTTCAGGCTGGTGCTGGTCGTGCCCGCCGCCGATCTGGTGGTTTCCGCACTCCAGAGCGGCATGCCTACCGTCGTGCTGCTGGTGGGCGGACTGGCGCTCATTTTCCTGCTGTCCAGCTGGCTGACAAGGCGCGAGGCCATAGTGCCGGCACAACAACTCGTGCGCTACATCGAGGACGAGAGCCGCGGCGCCGCACTTTCGATCCCGCGTGTGCCCGCCGCATGGCGGCCCTGGTTCGAGACGATCCGGCGGGTGTTCAATGCCAACAGCCAGCTGGCATCGATCCAGCAGGAGCTGGACGTCGCCCGGCGCATGCAGCAATCGATCGTGCCGACACGGTTTCCGAGCCGTCCCGACCTGAAGCTCTTTGCACGAATGATTCCGGCCAAGGAAGTCGGGGGCGACTTCTATGATTATTTCTGGCTCAGTGATACGCGCATCGGCATCGTGATCGCCGACGTGTCGGGCAAGGGCGTGCCCGCGGCCTTGTTCATGGCGGTCTCGCGAACCTTGTTGCGCGCGACCGCAACGGCCACCGCGACAGAAGCGGCCGGGCCGGGTGCGTGCCTGACACTGACCAATGACCTGCTCAGCCAGGAAAACGATGCAACGATGTTCGTCACCTTGTTCTACGGGATCATCAACCTGAAGACGAACGAGCTGAGTTACGCCAATGGCGGACACAATCCACCCCTCCTCATGGACCCGACCGGCGCGGTCAGGGTCCTGCCGCAGACGGGCGGGATGGCACTGGGCGTGATGGAGGGCATGCCCTACAGCGAGCACTCCGTCACACTCGAGCCGGGAAGCCTGCTGCTGCTCTACACCGATGGCGTCACCGAAGCATTCAATCCGGAGAACGAGGAGTTCTCGGAGGCGCGGCTCATCACGACGCTGGGCGAATGCGTCGATCTGCCGGTCGAGGACACGCTCGAGCGCATCGTCCTGGCAGTCACGACCTTTGCCAACAAGGCACCGCAGTCGGACGACATCACCTGCCTCGCCGTCCGCTACGACCTGCACCCCCCTCTGCTGGACGCGTAAGCCGGTGGCCGAACATCTCTCCCTCAGACTGGGCTCCTCACCGAACGGAATCGGTGTCGTGACGGATTGCGTCGATCAGTTCCTCCGTGACAACGACGTTCCGGTCGCCGGTGCGCAGGTCTTCGGGCTGGTCCTCGATGAAGTCCTAAGCAATGCCCAGGCCTATGGCGGCAAGTCCGATGGACCATTTTTCATCGAAGTGAATGTCGAGGTCGAGGGCACCGTGGTCAAGATCGAAGTGGTGGACGACGGCATTGCCTTCAACCCCTTGCTGGTGCCCGATCCGGATGTGACGCTGGAGCTGGAGGAAAGGGAGATCGGCGGCCTTGGCATCTTCCTCGTCAAGAAGCTGATGGACGACGTGACTTACGAGCGGCGGGATGATTTCAATCGTCTGACGTTGACCAAGGATTGCGCTTCAGCTGGGGATTGATCGCGCCGGGGCGCCTGTTACCGACGATTGACACAGTGTTTCCGTCTGATGCGCAGCATTGGCGATGCGGTCAAGTACCGGTTCTAAATTGAGATGGCGCGATTCGTCTTCCGGTTGCAATGACCGACGCAAACGCAAATGCGCAAGGAGACCAGGATGGACACACTCAACGTATCCGGCTGCTACGAACTGCGGTTTCACCCCTTGCTTGCCAATCACCGCGCCTACGCCTTTCCCTGTGACGCGGTCGGCCACGTCGACATGGACTCGCTCAGCGAGCCGATGCTCAACAACTACCTGTATGCACGCGCGGTGATGGGGCTGGAATTCGCCTGGCCCGAAGTGCGCCTGAGCCCGTCGCACTGACGCGCTGAAGCAAATCCGCCAGCGTGGTGCCGACCGGGCGCGGCTCCTCGATCGCTCCTTGCGCCACGTCAAGCCCGCGCGATCGCACGCGCCCGACACTGGAGGCGGCATGAAAACCCCAAAGGCATTGAACCAACCGGGCGGGCGCAGCGCGCGCGTCTTCGACGACGGCGCCGCGTTGCCGACGGCTTGAGAGCGAGCCTTGTCCCAGGAGATGCGTCATGACCCACAGCAGCCTGAACATCATCCGCCAGGAGCATCGTTCCCTGTCGGCCATGCTGCGCGCAATCACGCTGCTTCTGCGCGAGCACCGGYGGCGCCGCACCCTGCCCGACTTCGACGCCCTGCAAGCCATGGTGTTCTACATCGACGAGTTCCCGGAGAAGCTGCACCACCCGAAGGAAAGCCGACTGCTGTTTCCGAAGTTGCGCGGCCACAACGTGCGAACCGATGCGGTGCTCGATCAGCTCGACCGCGACCATGCGCGCGGCGAGTACGCCATCCGCGAGCTCGAGCACGCGCTGCTGGGGTTCCGGACGATGAGCGGAACCGCCCAATGCGAAATGCGGCGCGACCATTTCGAGAAACTGATGCAGCAATACGTCGACTTCTATCTGGACCACATGCGCGTCGAGGAAACGGAGATCCTTCCGCTCGCCGAGTCGGTGCTCGACGCCGACGAATGGGCCGAGCTCGACGCCGCGTTCCTGACGAATCGCGATCCGCTGGCGGGCCACGAAGCCGACGAGCCGTACAAGCCGCTTTTCCGGACGATCGTCGGCGCACTGCAGAACTCCGGCAATGTCGGCTCGGTGCTCGAAGCGTTCGCGGGCACCGCGCTGCCGACGTTCCCGCCGAATCGCTGAACAGCACCCCGTCCCGTCCCCGCTCCCCACCTGCGCAGGAAACCGTATGCAGCAAGATCGTGATGCCCTCATCGTCGGTGCAGGCCCCGCCGGGCTGGCGCTGGCCATTGCCCTGGCCGACGCCGGCTTCACCGCAGCCGTACTGGACGCGCAGCCGCGCGATGCCCTGGCCGCCCCGGCCGAGGACGGACGGGACATCGCGCTGACCCACTCCAGCGTGGCAACCTTGCGCGCATTGGGCCTGTGGCAACGCCTCCTGCCCGAAGAGATCGGATGCATCCGGGAAGCGCGCGTCTTCGACGGCGACCGGCAGGACTCGGCATTGAGTTTCTCCTCGCACGGCCACGGCGCCGGTGTCCTGGGATGGATCGTGCCGAACCATGCGCTGCGCCGTGTCAGTTTTGCAGCCGCATCGGAACGTCCGGGGCTGCGCTTGCTCGACCATGCGCAGGTGCTTCGCATCGACACCGAGCCCAGCCACGTGCAACTGGATTTCGAAACCTCGCCAGGCATGCGGCAGCACCTGCGAGGCCGCCTGTTCGTCGCAGCCGACAGCCGCTTCTCCTGGGCCCGCAAGCAGCTCGGCATTGCCGCCGACATGCACGATTTCGGCCGCGTCATGATCGTGTGCCGGATGCAGCACGAACTGCCGCACGACGACGTGGCCTGTGAGTGCTTCGGCTACGAACGCACGCTCGCAGTGTTGCCCGCCGTGGGCAATGTGTCGTCGGTCGTCGTCACTGCCGATGCCCCGGCTGCGCAGCAACTGCTGGCATTGCCAGAAAGTGAATTCGCGGCGCTCGTGGAGCGCCAGTTCCGCAGCCGCCTGGGCCGCATGCAACTGCTCGGAAAGCGCTTCCCCTACCCTCTCGTTTCCGCCTATGCCCGGCGCTTCGTGGCCCGGCGCAGCGCACTGGTCGGCGATGCGGCCGTCGGCATGCATCCGGTCACGGCCCACGGCTACAACCTCGGCTTGCAAGGCATCGCGTCTCTCGTGCATGCACTTTGCGGCGCCCGCGCGGCCCATCGGGACATCGGCGGCGCCGAGGTGCTGGCGGGCTACGAACGCGCGCACCGCCGGGATTCGGCCCCGATCTATCACGGCACGAATGCTGTCGCGAAGCTCTATGCCAGCACCGGTGCACCGCAGCGCCTTGCGCGGCAACTGATCCTTCGCGGCGCCCAGCATCTTCCACCGCTGAAGGCGGCGATCACCGCGCGCCTCACGGGCCGCGGCGGCCTGCAACTTCCTGGCGCCGCGGTGTAGGGCTCAGCGCGGGGAAGCGTCGGAAGGCGCGGGCGTGCCCGACGGCGGCAGGCCGTGCTCGCCCGGCCGGTGATCGCGCCAGGACAAGGTCCCGCACGCACGGCACCGCCGCTTGATATGCATCAAGGCGGCCGGAAAGCCCGCTCCTAAGCTCCGGTAGCCCTTCAGGAGACCCACAGTGCAGCAGCGCGCAACCGCATCCAGTCAAGATATCCCGGCGCCACCGGCGCACCAGGCCGCGCCTTCGAAAGCCTGGCGTGTGCTGGCGGTGAGCACGCTGGCGTTCACGGTCTGCTTCATGGTCTGGATGATGTTCGGCGTGATCGGCATCCCGATCCGCAAGGCGCTCGATCTCAACGCGACCGAGTTCGGCCTGCTGACCGCGATGCCGGTGCTCACGGGTTCGCTGGTGCGCGTCCCGCTCGGCATCTGGACCGACCGCTTCGGCGGCCGCATCGTGATGACGCTGCTCATGGCCGCCACGGTCCCCGCCATCTGGCTGATGTCCTACGCCACGCAGTACTGGCACTTCATCGTGCTCGGCATGTTCGTCGGACTCGCGGGCGGCTCCTTCTCGGTCGGCACGCCGTACGTCGCGCGCTGGTTTCCGCGCAGCCGGCAAGGCTTTGCGATGGGCATCTACGGCGCCGGCAACTCGGGCGCGGCCGTCAACAAGTTCGTGGCGCCGGCCATCGTGGTGGCGTTCGGATGGGCCGTGGTGCCCCAGGTCTACGCGGCGATCATGCTCGGTGCCACGGTCCTGTTCTGGATGCTGAGCGAAAGCGATCCCAGGCACCTGGTGGGCAGCAGCGTCGGCTTCGCCGACCAGCTCAGGACGTTGAAGGACCCGCGGGTGCTGCGCTACTGCCAGTACTACAGCATCGTGTTCGGCGGCTATGTCGCCATCTCGCTGTGGATGGTGCAGTACTACGTCGGCGAGTACGGGCTGGACATTCGCATTGCCGCACTGCTGGCCGCCTGCTTCTCGCTTCCGGGCGGGGTACTGCGGGCCGTCGGCGGCTGGCTGTCCGACCGGTACGGCGCGCACAGCGTCACCTGGTGGGTGATGTGGGTGTGCTGGATCTGCCTGTTCCTGCTGAGCTATCCGCAGACCGATCTCACGCTCCTCACGGTGAACGGCCCGCGCACCTTCCACATCGGCCTGAACGTCTACAGCTTCACGGCGCTGATGTTCGTGCTCGGCGTTGCCATGGCCTTCGGCAAGGCCAGCGTCTTCAAGTACATCAGCGACGACTACCCCGGGAACATCGGCGCCATCAGCGGCGTCGTCGGACTCGCCGGCGGGTTGGGCGGCTTCGTGCTGCCCGTCATGTTCGGCGCGCTGATGGACTTCACCGGCATCCGGTCGAGCGCCTTCATGCTGATGTATGGCGTCGTCTGGGTCTCGCTCGTCTGGATGTACTGGACCGAAGTGCGCACCACCCAGGTCATGGGCGGCATGCGCGCACGGACCTCGAACCTCAACCTGGAATCAAGATCATGAGCACCCGCACCATCGTCGTTCCCCCGGGCGCGACCGGCGGCCGCGCCGACATCGCCGACTGGCGCCCCGAGGACGAACAGTTCTGGGAAAGCACCGGCAAGCGCGTGGCATGGCGCAACCTGTGGCTGTCGGTGCCTGCCCTGCTGTGCGCCTTCGCCGTGTGGGGCATGTGGGGAATCATCACCGTGCAGATGAACAACCTGGGCTTCCCCTTCACCCAGGCCGAGTTGTTCACGCTCACCGCCATCGCGGGCCTGGCCGGCGCCACCATGCGTATTCCCGCCTCGTTCCTGATTCGCCTGGCGGGCGGGCGCAACACCATCTTCCTGACCACGGCGATGCTGCTGGCACCGGCCATCGGCACCGGCATCGCGCTGCAGCACAAGGAGTGGCCGCTCTGGGTGTTCCAGCTCATGGCGCTGTGGTCGGGCGTGGGCGGCGGCAACTTCGCCAGCTCGATGTCCAACATCAGCACCTTCTTTCCCAAGCGCCTGCAAGGCACCGCGCTGGGCCTGAACGCGGGCATCGGCAACTTCGGCGTCACCACCATGCAGATCGTCATTCCGCTGGTCATGACCGTGGGCCTGCTGGGCAACATCGGCGGCGAGCCCATGACGCTGCTCAAGGACAGCGGCTGGATCATGGGCAAGATCGCCGCGGGCACGCCCACCTGGATCCAGAACGCGGGCTTCGCCTGGGTGCTGTCGCTGGTGCCGCTGTCGATCCTGTGCTGGTTCGGCATGAACAACCTGAACACCGTCTCGCCCGGCACCGGCGGCGCCATCCAGGCCTTCCTGAAGATCACCTGGCTCTACACGCTGTCGTTCGCCCCGGCGATCGCGGGCCTCTACCTGTACCTGCCGGCGCCCACGGGCCTGGGCCTGCTCAACATGTGGGTGGCGATGCCGCTGATCATCGTGGCCACGCTCGCCACCATGAAGCTGACGGCGTTCGGCACGATGAAGGAGAACATCGCCAAGCAGTTCGAGATCTTCCGCGACAAGCACACGTGGTCGATGACCGCGCTGTACATCGTGACCTTCGGTTCGTTCATCGGCTTCTCGATGGCGCTGCCGCTGTCGATCGCGGTCATCTTCGGCATCAGCCACGTGCCCGACGCGGCCGGCGTGCTGCAGCACACGCTGAAGAACCCGAACGCCCCATCGGCCTTCACCTACGCGTGGATCGGGCCCTTCGTCGGCGCGCTCATCCGCCCGGTGGGCGGCTGGATCTCGGACAAGGTGGGCGGCTCGATCGTCACGCAGGCGATCTCGGTGGTGATGGTGGTGGCATCGGTGGCCGTGGGCTACGTGATGCTGCTGGCCTACAGCTCGCCGCAGCCGGAGCAGTATTTCCTGCCCTTCATGCTGCTGTTCGTGCTGCTGTTCGCAGCCAGCGGCATCGGCAACGGCTCCACCTTCCGCACCATCGGCGTGATCTTCGACCGCGCCAGGGCCGGCCCGGTGCTGGGCTGGACCTCCGCCATCGCCGCCTACGGCGCATTCATCGCGCCCGTGGTCATCGGCGCCCAGATCAAGGCCGGCACGCCCCAGTACGCGATGTACGGCTTTGCCGTGTTCTACGCCCTGTGCCTCGTTCTCAACTGGTGGTTCTACCTGCGCCCCGGCGCCTACGTGAAGAACCCCTGAGCCAATCGAATCAAGACGAAAGACAAACGATGAGCCACTTTCTCGACCGCCTGACCTACTTCGCCCAGCCGCGCGAATCCTTCGCCGAGGGCCACGGCCAGGTCACCGGCGAAGACCGCACCTGGGAGGACGCCTACCGCACGCGCTGGGCGCACGACAAGATCGTTCGCAGCACGCACGGCGTGAACTGCACGGGCTCGTGCTCTTGGAAGATCTACGTCAAGGGCGGCATCGTCACCTGGGAAACCCAGCAGACCGACTATCCGCGCACCCGCTGGGACATGCCCAACCACGAGCCGCGCGGCTGCGCCCGCGGTGCCAGCTACAGCTGGTACCTGTACAGCGCCAATCGCGTCAAGTACCCGATGGTCCGCGGCGCCCTGCTCAAGGCGTGGCGCGAAGCGCGCAAGACGCTCCCGCCCGTCGAGGCCTGGGCTTCCATCGTGCAGGACGAGGCCACGCGGCTCAGCTACCAGAGCGTGCGCGGCCTCGGCGGCTTCGCACGCTCGGGCTGGGACGAGGTCAACGAGATCGTCGCGGCCAGCAACATCCACACGATCCGCCGCTACGGACCGGACCGCATCATCGGGTTCTCGCCGATTCCCGCGATGTCGATGGTGAGCTACGCCGCGGGCAGTCGCTACCTGAGCCTGATCGRCGGCGTGTGCATGAGCTTCTACGACTGGTACTGCGACCTGCCTCCGGCCAGTCCGCAGGTGTGGGGCGAGCAGACCGACGTGCCGGAGTCGGCCGACTGGTACAACTCCACCTACATCATCGCCTGGGGTTCCAACGTGCCGCAGACGCGCACGCCGGACGCGCACTTCTTCACCGAGGTTCGCTACAAGGGCGCCAAGACGGTCGCGATCACGCCCGACTACGCCGAAGTCGCCAAGCTGTCGGACCTGTGGATGCATCCGAAGCAGGGCACCGATGCCGCGGTCGCGATGGCCATGGGCCACGTGATCCTCAAGGAGTTCTACTTCGACAAGCGCACGGCGTACTTCGACGACTACGCGCGCCGCTACACCGACCTGCCGATGCTGGTCATGCTCAAGGAACACACCCTGCCCTCGGGCGAACAGGTGATGGTGCCCGACCGCTACGTGCGGGCCTCGGACTTCGACGACCGGCTCGGGCAGCCGAACAACCCCGAGTGGAAGACCGTCGCGCTGGCCGAGGACGGCCGGGTGGTGGTGCCGCAGGGCGCCATCGGCTTTCGCTGGGGCGCGGACGGCCGTGCCGATGCCGGGCAGTGGAACCTCGAGGCCAAGGAAGCGGAGCACGGCGCTGACGTGAAGCTCACGCTGTCGCTGCTCGACCAGCCAGGCGCTGCGGTGCAAACGGCCTGGGTCGGGTTCCCCTACTTCGGCGGCATCGAGAGCGAGCACTTTCCCAACAATGCGCAAAGCGACGTGCTGGTGCGCACGGTCCCGGTCCAGCGCATTGCGCTCGGTTCGGAAGGCCAGACCGCGCTGGTCGCCACGGTGTTCGACCTGCAGGCCGCCAACTACGGCGTGGCGCGCGGCCTGCCGGGCGAACTGGCGGCCGCCAGCTACGACGACGACGCACCCTACACGCCGGCCTGGCAGGAAAAGATCACCGGCGTGCCGCGCGACCAGGTCATCACCGTGGCGCGCGAGTTCGCGGCCAACGCCGAGAAGACGCGCGGCAAGTCGATGGTGATCATCGGCGCGGCCATGAACCACTGGTACCACAGCGACATGAACTACCGCGGCGTCATCAACATCCTGATGATGTGCGGCTGCATCGGCCAGAGCGGTGGCGGCTGGGCCCATTACGTGGGCCAGGAAAAGCTGCGCCCGCAGACCGGCTGGACCCCGCTGGCCTTCGCGCTCGACTGGATCCGCCCGCCGCGGCAGATGAACTCGACGAGCTTCTTCTACGCGCACACCGACCAGTGGCGCTACGAGAAGCTCGGCATGGAGGAGGTGCTGTCCCCGCTGGCCGACAAGGCCGCGTTCGCCGGCACGATGATCGACTACAACGTGCGCGCCGAGCGCATGGGCTGGCTGCCGTCGGCGCCGCAGCTGCAGACCAATCCGCTGCAGGTGGCGCGCGACGCGCAGGCCGCCGGCATCGACGGCGCCGCGTACACGGCCAAGGCGCTGAAGGACGGCACGCTGCGCATGAGCTGCGAGGACCCCGACCATCCGTCGAACTGGCCGCGCAACATGTTCGTGTGGCGTTCCAACATCCTGGGCTCCTCGGGCAAGGGGCACGAGTATTTCCTCAAGCACCTGCTGGGCACCACGCACGGCGTGCAGGGCAAGGACCTCGGGCCCGACGACGCCAAGCCGACCGAAGTGGTCTGGCACGACAAGGCGCCCGAAGGCAAGCTCGACCTGCTGGTGACGCTCGACTTCCGCATGAGCACGACCTGCCTCTACTCGGACATCGTGCTGCCGACCGCCACCTGGTACGAGAAGAACGACCTCAACACCAGCGACATGCACCCCTTCATCCATCCGCTGTCGACCGCAGTCGACCCGGCATGGCAGGCGCGCAGCGACTGGGAGATCTACAAGGGCTTCGCGCGCACTTTCAGCGCCATGTGCCCGGGCTATCTCGGCGTCGAGAAGGAAGTGGTGCTCACGCCGCTGATGCACGACTCGCCTGCCGAGCTGGCACAGCCCTTCGGCGTGGCCGACTGGAAGCGCGGCGAGTGCGAGCTGATCCCGGGCAAGACGGCGCCGCAGATCGCGGTCGTGGAGCGCGACTACCCGAACGTCTACAAGCGCTTCACCGCCCTGGGCCCGCTGCTCAAGAAGATCGGCAATGGCGGCAAGGGCATCGGCTGGAACACGGAAGTCGAGGTGGACGAACTCGGCAACCTCAACGGCCGCGTCACCGATCCCGGCGCCACGCAGGGCATGCCGTGCATCGACACCGACATCGACGCCTGCGAGGTCGTGCTGCAGCTGGCGCCCGAGACCAACGGCCACGTGGCCGTGAAGGCGTGGAAGGCCCTCGGCGCGCAGACCGGGCGCGACCATACGCACCTGGCGATCTACCGCGAAGACGAGAAGATCCGCTTTCGCGACATCCAGGCGCAGCCGCGCAAGATCATCTCCTCGCCCACCTGGAGCGGCATCGAGAGCGAGAAGGTCTCCTACAACGCCGGCTACACCAACGTCCACGAGCTGATCCCATGGCGCACGCTGACCGGCCGCCAGCAGTTCTACCTGGACCATCCGTGGATGCGGGCGTTCGGCGAAAGCCTGGCGATCTACCGGCCCCCGGTCGACCTGAAGACCACGAAGGACATCCACAACATCCGCAGCAACGGCCACAAGGAGATCCAGCTCAACTTCATCACGCCGCACCAGAAATGGGGCATTCACTCGACGTACACCGACAACCTGCTGATGCTCACGCTGAACCGCGGCGGGCCGGTGGTGTGGCTGTCGGAAGACGACGCGAAGAGCGCCGGCATCGTCGACAACGACTGGGTCGAGCTGTTCAACATCAACGGCGCCATCGCGGCACGCGCGGTGGTGAGCCAGCGCGTCAAGCCGGGCATGGTGATGATGTACCACGCGCAGGAAAAGATCATCAACACGCCGGGCTCCGAGATCACCGGCACGCGCGGCGGCATCCACAACTCGGTGACCCGCATCGTGCTGAAGCCCACGCACATGATCGGCGGCTACGCACAGCTGAGCTACGGTTTCAACTACTACGGAACCATCGGCACCAACCGCGACGAATTCGTGGTGGTGCGCAAGATGAACAAGGTCGACTGGCTCGATACCTCCGCGGACGTGGCCGACGCGGCCGCCGCAACGGCGGCCTGAACGAGGTACCCACGATGAAAATACGCGCACAGATCGGCATGGTCCTGAACCTGGACAAGTGCATCGGCTGCCACACCTGCTCGGTCACCTGCAAGAACGTGTGGACCAGCCGGCCCGGCGTCGAGTACGCCTGGTTCAACAACGTCGAGACCAAGCCCGGCATCGGCTACCCCAAGGAATGGGAGAACCAGGGCAAGTGGCAGGGAGGCTGGGTGCGCAAGGCCGACGGTTCGATCGAGCCGCGCCAGGGCGGCAAGTGGAGCCTGCTCATGCGCATCTTCTCCAACCCCAACCTGCCGCAGATCGACGACTACTACGAGCCCTTCACCTTCGACTACGAGCACCTGCAGTCGGCGCCCACGATGAAGGCGCCGCCCACGGCGCGCCCGCGCAGCCTGATCACCGGCAAGCGCATGGAGAAGATCGAATGGGGACCGAACTGGGAAGAAATCCTCGGCGGCGAGTTCGCCAAGCGCAGCAAGGATGCCAACCTCGACAGCTTCGAAGCGGTGCAGAAGGAGATGGTCGGCCAGTTCGAGAACACCTTCATGATGTACCTGCCGCGGCTGTGCGAGCACTGCCTGAATCCGGCGTGCGTGGCCTCCTGCCCCTCGGGCTCGATCTACAAGCGCGAGGAAGACGGCATCGTGCTGATCGACCAGGACAAGTGCCGCGGCTGGCGCATGTGCGTCTCCGGCTGTCCCTACAAGAAGATCTACTACAACTGGCAGAGCGGCAAGGCCGAGAAGTGCATCTTCTGCTATCCGCGCATCGAGGCCGGGCAGCCCACCGTCTGTTCGGAAACCTGCGTCGGGCGCATCCGCTACCTCGGCGTGGTGCTGTATGACGCCGACCGCATCCAGGAAGCAGCCAGCGTGCCGGACGAGAAGGACCTCTACGAAGCCCAGCTCGGCATCTTCCTCGACCCGCACGATCCGGAAGTGATCGCGCAGGCCCGGCGCGACGGCATCCCCGAGGCCTGGCTCGAAGGCGCCAGGAACAGCCCTGTCTACAAGATGGCAATGGAGTGGAAGGTGGCGCTGCCGCTGCACCCCGAGTACCGCACGCTGCCGATGGTCTGGTACGTGCCGCCGCTGTCGCCGATCACGGCGGCCGCCAACGCCGGGCATGTGGGCGCCAAGGGCGCGATTCCCGACGTCACGCAGATGCGCATCCCGGTGCAGTACCTGGCCAACCTGCTGACCGCGGGCGCCACCGAACCGGTGGTCCGGGCACTCGAGCGCATGCTGGCCATGCGCACCTACCAGCGCGGCAAGCACGTCGACAATTTCGCGGACCCCGCCGTGCTGGCGCAGGTCGGCTTGAGCGCCGCGCAGGTGGAAGAGATGTACCAGGTGATGGCCATCGCCAACTACGAAGACCGCTTCGTCATCCCCTCGACGCACCGCGAATACGCCGAGAACACCTTCGACATGAAGGGCGGCTGCGGCTTCTCGTTCGGCAACGGCTGCTCCGACGGCAGCTCCGAGACCAGCCTGTTCGGCGCCGCCAAGCGCCGCACGATTCCCATCCATGCCAAGGTTTGACGCCGGGAGCGCCACGATGAAAACCCAACGCCACACCCTTCGCGCGCTGGCCCTGCTGCTCGGCTATCCCGATGCGCAGGCGCGCGCACTGATGCCCCGGCTGGCCGATGCGATGGACGCCGAGGCGGCCCTGTCGCCGGCGCGCCGCGACGAGCTCCGGGCGCTTGCCCACTCGCTGGTCTCGATGGATCCGATCGACGCCGAAACGCAGTTCGTCGAGCTGTTCGACCGCGGCCGCAGCACGTCGCTGCACCTCTTCGAGCATGTGCACGGCGACTCGCGCGAACGCGGCCCGGCGATGATCGACCTGGTCCAGACCTACGAGAAATGCGGGCTGCTGCTCGGCCCGCACGAAGTGCCCGACCACCTGTGCGTGGTGCTCGAATTCGCTTCGACGCAGCCACAGGAGGTGGCGCAAGCGTTCCTCGGCGAGATGGCACACATCCTTGCGTCCATCTTCAGCGCGCTGCGCAAGCGCGAGAGCGCCTACGCGAGCGTACTGGCAGCGATCATCGAGCTGGCCGGCCACGAGGCCGAAGCGAAGGTGGTGGCCGACGACCAGCCGATCGACGAGAGCTGGGCCGAGCCCGTCGTCTTCGACGGCTGCAACGCGGCGGGCCAGGCACGCCCCGGCGATGCGCAGCCCATTCACATCGTTCGCAAGACGGCGGCGGCCGCCGCCAGCGGAGCCAGCCTATGAACGCCCTCGACAACTTCCTCTTTGGCATCTACCCGTACATCTGCCTGAGCGTCTTCTTCATCGGCAGCCTGATCCGGTTCGACCGCGACCAGTACACCTGGAAGAGCGACTCCTCGCAGCTGCTGCGCGCCGGCCAGTTGCGCTGGGGCAGCAATCTGTTCCATGTGGGCGTGCTGTTCCTGTTCTTTGGCCACAGCGTCGGGATGCTGACGCCGCACTTCATCTACGAGCCCTTCATCGGTGCCGGCAGCAAGCAGCTCATGGCCATGATCTCGGGCGGCATTGCCGGCCTGCTCGGCTTCGCCGGCGTCACGATCCTGCTGCACCGGCGGCTCGGCGACGAGCGCATCCGCATCAACTCCAAGACCAGCGACATCGTGCTGCTGGTCCTGCTGTGGCTGCAGCTGGCGCTGGGCCTGGCGACCATTCCGCTGTCGGCGCGGCATCTGGACGGCAGCATGATGGTGCTGCTCGCCGAATGGGCGCAGCGCATCGTCACCTTCCGCGGCGGTGCCGTGGAACTGCTGGACAGCGCGAGCTGGGTGTTCAAGGCCCACATGTTCCTCGGCATGTCGATCTTCCTGATCTTCCCGTTCACGCGGCTGGTGCACGTCTGGAGCGGCTTCGCCACGGTGGGCTATGTCTTCCGGCCTTACCAGGTGGTGCGCAGCCGCCGCGTGTTGGTGTCCGGCAAGCCGGCATCGGCCGCCGCGACCAGTGCCGCGCCTCATTCGCCGCCGAAGGCGGTGCCGGCCGGGTCCGTGGCCAAGTCGACGGGGGTGGCCCGGTGAGCGCCGGCGGATGCGGCGGCGGCGCGTGCCAGTGCCGCGAAACCGCGGCACCCGTGTCGGCCTCAACCCCGGTGGCCGTCGAGGCGGCCGCGAGCGTGGCCCCAACCGAGTCCGCATGCGCGGCGATAAACGGCGTCGCCCTGCACCCACCGGGCGAGCGGCCTGACGAATACACCCTGCGCGAGTTGGCCTGGGCCGAAYTGCTGCGGCAGGCGGCCGTCGCGCGCCACCTGCTGCCGCATTCGGATGCGCGCCTGGCGCCACGCCTGGGCAGCCACGAGCAGTCGGTGATCCAGCAGATGCTCGATGACGAGATCGAGGTGCCCGCGGCCAGCGAGGACGAATGCCGTCGCTACTACACGGCACGAAGCGCGCATTTCGCCATCGGCCGTCGCGTGCATGCACGCCATATCCTGTTTGCCGTGACGGAAGGAATCAACGTCGCGGCGCTGGCCGCGCATGCCGAGAAGGCCCTTCTCGAACTGCGCCACAGGGATGCCGCCCCGAGCCGCTTCGCCGAACTCGCGCAGACCCTGTCGAACTGCCCGAGCGGCGCCGGCGGCGGCGACCTCGGCTGGATCCGCCCGGACGATTGCGCCGACGAGCTCACGGCCGAGCTGTTCCACAACACCGAACGGCTCGACGCGCCGGGCCTGCATCCGCGCCTGGTCCACAGCCGCTACGGCTTCCACATCGTCGAAGTGCTCGCGCGCGACGCGGGCCGCCAGCAATCCTTCGAAGAGGTGAGCCAGCGCATCGCGGTGCAGCTCGCCCAGCAGTCGCGTGCCAAGGCCCTGCATCAGTACATGCAGCTGCTGGCCGGCCGCGCCGAGGTGAGCGGCATGGTCCTCGAAGGAGCGGACTCTCCGCTGGTGCAATGACCGCACAGGAACCGGACGACCTCCTCTTGCGCCTGCGCAGGTTCCGCTCCGACTATTTCCCCCGGCACCAGCAGCGCTTCCAGGACCTGGTCGCCGAAGGCCAGCATCCGAAGACGCTCTTCATCGGCTGCTCGGACTCGCGGCTGATGCCCTACCCGATGGTGCGCAGCCGCGTCGAGTGCAACGCGCTCACGCTGCATGGCTGGCACTACGTGATCGAGGAAGGCGAAGTCCATGTGTTCGATGCACTGGCGGGCGACTTCGTGCCGGCCTCGCTCGCCTCCAACGCCGGTACCGGCCCCTATCAACCTTATGTGGAACATGATGGATCGATCCTCTGAGACAGCAGTCGCCCTGGGAGCGCTTTCGCGCGATTCGGGCCTGCGCAACTGGCGCCTCAAGGGTGCCGAACTCCTCCCCGTGATTCAGGGCGGCATGGGTGTCGGCGTGTCGGCCGGCCGGCTCGCCGGCACGGTCGCGGGGCTGGGCGGCATGGGCACGATCTCGGCCGTCGACCTGCGCCGGCTGCATCCCGACCTGATGGCCCGCACCGCGCACCTGAATGCCGAGCCGGACGCGGGGCAGCGCATCGACGCCGCCAACCTCGAGGCGCTGGGCCGCGAGATTGCACGCGCCCGCGAACTCTCCGGCGGACGCGGCTTCGTCGCCGTGAACGTGATGAAGGCGCTGACCGCCTACGAAGCCTACCTGCGCCACGCCATGGCCTGCGGCATCGACGCATTGGTGGTAGGCGCAGGCCTGCCGCTGGACCTGCCCGAACTCGCACGCGACCATCCCGAGGTGGCGCTCATCCCCATCCTCTCGGACGCACGCGGCGTGCAACTGGTGGTGCGCAAGTGGGAGAAGAAGGGGCGCCTGCCCGACGCCATCGTGATCGAGCATCCCCGGCTGGCGGGCGGGCACCTGGGCGCCTCGAAGGTTGCCGATCTGCAGGACCCGCGCTTCGACTTCGACGTGGCCATTCCGCAGGTGCTCGAGTTCTTCAAGACGGCCGGCATCGAGGGCCGCATTCCCCTCATTGCGGCCGGCGGCATCGGCAGCCTGGAAGACATCCGGCGCCTGCAGGGCCTGGGCGCCTCGGCGGTCCAGCTCGGCACCGCTTTCGCGGTGACCACCGAATGCGATGCGCACCCGGCCTTCAAGCAGGTGCTGGCCGACGCCAGGCCCGCCGACATCGTCGAGTTCGTCAGCACGGCGGGCCTGCCCGCGCGCGCCGTACGCACCCCCTGGCTGGAAAAGTACCTGCGGCTGGAAGAGCGGCTGCAGCACAAGGCGCACAAGAAGGAAAGCTGCACCATGCGCTTCGACTGCCTGGCGCACTGCGGCCTGCGCGACGGCACCCCGAGCTGGGGCCAGTTCTGCATCGACAAGACGCTGGGACATGCACTGGAGGGCCACGTCGACCAGGGCCTGTTCTTTCGCGGTGCGGGTGCGCTGCCGTTCGGCAGCGAGATCCGCCCCGTGCGCGACCTGATGCAATGGCTGCTCGGCGGTGTCCGCCCGGCCGTCCCGACCGGGGAGGCCGCGGCATGAAGCGCGAAGACGCCAGGATGGACCCGCTTCCCGTGCAACCCATCAGTCGCGACGTGCTGCGGGAAAAGTACCTGAAGCCCGGCGAGGCCGATGTCGAGGATCTGTTCGCCCGCGTGGCCCGCGCGCTGGCTTCGGTCGAAGCCGAAGGCGAACGCGCGCAGTGGGAAGCGCGCTTTCTCGGCAACCTGCGGGCCGGGGCCATCGGCGCCGGCCGCATCATGAGCGCCGCGGGCACCGACCTGCAGGCCACGCTGATCAACTGCTTCGTGCAGCCGGTGGGCGACTGCATCCAGGGCCAGGATGCCGGAGGCTACGCGGGCATCTACGAGGCGCTGCGCGAAGCCGCCGAGACGATGCGCCGCGGCGGCGGCGTCGGCTACGACTTCTCCCGCATCCGGCCGCGCGGCGCCGAGGTGCGCACCACCGCTTCCACGGCGTCCGGCCCCTGCAGCTACATCGACGTGTTCGACCGCTCGTGTGCGACGGTGGAGAGCGCGGGCGCGCGCCGCGGCGCGCAAATGGGCGTGCTGCGCATCGACCATCCCGACGTGCTGGACTTCATCACGGCCAAGCGCACCCCCGGGCGCTGGAACAACTTCAACGTGTCGGTGGCGGTGACCGACAAGTTCATGCGCGCGCTGGCGGACGACGAGGAATGGCCCCTGGTGCACAGCGCCAGGCCGGGCGCCGAACTGATCGCGCGCGGCGCGGCCCAGGCCGGCGATGGCCACTGGGTCTACCGAAGCCTGCCGGCGCGCGATCTGTGGGACCTGGTGATGCGCTCGACCTACGACTTCGCCGAGCCCGGGATCCTGTTCACCGACACCATCAACAGCGACAACAACCTGCGCTACTGCGAGCACATCGAGGCGACGAACCCGTGCGGCGAGCAGCCGCTGCCGCCCTACGGATGCTGCGACCTCGGGCCGGTCGTGCTGACGCGCTTCGTGGACCATCCGTTCGGCATCGGCGGTACGGCGCAGTTCGATTTCGCGCGTTTCGCCGAATCCGTGGCGCTGCAGGTGCGGGCGCTCGACAACGTGCTGGACCTCACCTTCTGGCCCTTGCCCCAGCAGCGCGCCGAAGCCATGGCCAAGCGCCGCATCGGCGTGGGCTTCACGGGCCTCGGCGACACGCTCGCGATGCTGTGCCTGCGCTACGACCAGCCCGAGGGCCGGGCCATGGCGGTGCGCATCACGCGCTGCCTGCGGGATGCGGCCTACGCCGCCTCGGTGGCGCTGGCGCGCGAGAAAGGCGCCTTCCCGCTGTTCGACGCGGAGCGCTACCTTGCGCGCGGCACCTTCGCCAGCCGCCTGGACTCCGCGCTGCAGGAGCAGATCCGCATGCACGGCATCCGCAACAGCCACCTGGTCTCGATCGCGCCCACGGGCACCGTGAGCCTGGCGTTCGCCGACAACGCCTCGAACGGCATCGAGCCGGCGTTCTCGTGGACCTACCGGCGCAAGAAGCGCGAGGCCGACGGCAGCATCTCCGAGTACGACGTCGAGGACCATGCCTGGCGGCTGTACCGTTTCCTGGGCGGAGACACCGAACAGCTGCCGGCGTACTTCGTCTCGGCCCAGTCGATGCCCGCGGCCGGCCATCTGGCCATGATGGAAGCGGTGCAGCCCTTCGTCGACACCGCCATCTCGAAGACGGTGAACGTGCCCGCCGACTATCCCTACGAGGACTTCAAGGGGCTCTACGTGCAGGCCTGGACCGCCCGCCTGAAAGGCCTGGCCACCTACCGGCCCAACAGCATCCTGGGCTCCGTGCTCGAAGTCGCGCCGGCAGCCAAGCAAGAGGCTCGCCCCGCCGCCGACAACGCCGCGGCCGACCCGATGCGCGCGATGATCGAGAGCCGACCGAAAGGCACCTTGAATGCCGTCGCCGAAAAGATCGAGTACTGGACGCAGCAGGGACGGCAGACGCTCTACCTGGTGGTGTCGTTCCTGCCACTGGCCGACGGCCGCGAACGGGCCGTGGAATTCTTCATGCCCGTGGGCCAGAGCGGTGAGTCGCAGCAATGGATCACCGCCAGCATGCGGCTCTTGTCGCTGGCCGCGCGCGGCGGCTTCCTCGAGCGCGCGCTCGCCGACATGCGCAAGGTCGCCTGGGACCGCGGACCGGTACGCCTGGGCCATCACGTGAAGGCCGACGGCACCCAGGTACCCATGTGGCACGACTCCGAAGTGGGTGCCATCGCCTATGCGATCCAACAGCTGATCGCGCACCGCAGCGGCCAGGCGACCGCGGCGCGGGACGCGCCGACGCCACCGGTTGCCGCCCCTGTTCCGATGGTGGGTGCCAAGTGTCCCGAATGCGGCGCCCACGCCATGATCCGCAAGGATGGCTGCGACTACTGCACGCAGTGCGGGCATCTGGGAAGCTGCGGATGAGTCCGGGCACCGGCGTTACGGCCGATCCGCCCGTGACCGCGCCGCAACTGGCCGCGCTGAAAACGCCCCGGGCGCGCCGTCAGCCGAACTGCACCGGCCGGCCTTCGATGTCGAGCGCGAGATAGCCGCCGAACGCACCGCTTCGCACGCTCTCGACCATGGCCTCCAGCGCACTGTCGATGCGTGCCGGCGATGGCGGCTGGCCGTTGGCACCGGACAGGCCGGCCGCGAACACCACCCGCCAGGGCAGGCTGGTGCGGCGTGACTCCGCCACCAGCGCGGCAAAGGTGGTGAGCTCCGCAATGCTTTTCTCCACGCACGCCACGGGCGTCAGCGAGCCGCCCTGCCCCGCTTCGAAACGGGCCCGCTGCGCCGCATCGGCGTCGCCGGGCAACTCCGCTTCGGCAAACACGAACAGCAGGCGCTGCGGCTCGGGCTGGGCCGCCGCTGCCTGCAGCAGCTGATCGAAATGAGATGAAGGAGCCATGCCGCGAGCGTCGCCGCTCGGGCGCTCCTGGACATTGCGCTGCATCAAGCCAACGCGTGGCGGCCGAGGCGATGCGTGTCCCGTCCTGCACGGCCTTCGCTCCCGTTGTTGATGCAGATCAACTGCCGCTGCACATGCCTTCCTAGCATAGGTGCATCCGAAATACACCTTTCAAGTCCATTCGCTCTCACCGGGGAAAACCCATGAAATCTGCAGGTTCTCCCTCTTCTTCCTCCTCGATCGTCGGCCGCGCGGCCGAACAGTGACACGGCGCCATTGCAGCCATGAAGCTCACCGCCTTCACCGACTACAGCCTGCGCGTGCTGATCTACCTGGCCGCGCAGCCGGAGCGCCGCGCCACCATCGCCGAGATCGCCGCCGCTTTCGAGGTGTCCGAGCATCACCTGGCCAAGGTGGTGCACTTCCTGGGCAAAGAGGGGTGGCTGGCCAACGTCCGCGGCAAGGGAGGCGGCCTGGCGCTCGCGAAGCCACCCGAGGCGATCAACATCGGCGACGTCGTGCACCAGACCGAGGGCGGTGCCATCGTGGAATGCTTCGGGGAAGGCGGCGGCACGTGCCGCATCACCGGCCTGTGCCGCCTGCAAGGCGTCCTGGGCGAAGCCGTGGCGGCGTTTCATGCGGTGCTGCAGCGCTGCACGCTGGCCGATCTCGTCCACAACCGGGAAGCGCTCTCCACGGTGTTCCTGGCAGGCCGCATGGGCGTGTCGCCGCACGAACGGGAGAGCGCGTGATGGCGGATCCGGCGCCTGCCGCGGCCGGCTTTCCTTACGAAGGGCCACAGCAGCTGCGCGAGCCGCTGGCTGCGGCGCTGTCGCGCGTCGTCGATCCGGAGATCTCGATGAACATCGTCGATGTCGGCCTGGTCTACGGCGTCACGGTGGACGCCGCGATGGTGCACGTGCGGATCACGATGACCTCCGCGGCCTGCCCGGTGATCGAACTCATCATGGACGAGGCGGAAACCGAACCGGCCGTCACCGTGGCCGGCGCGGCCGTCGCGTGGCGCATTCAACATGGCGCCGAGGGCGCCCGAAAGGCCAGATGATGGCGTCCTTCATTCCGCTCGAACCTGCGCAGTCCCCTGCCGCCCGCGCGCCCGGCTTTGCCCTGTGGCAGCTCGGCTTCCGTCCCTTCTACCTGCTCGCCAGCGCCTTCGCGGCGCTGTCCATCGCGTTGTGGGCCATGCAGTTCGCCGGCTGGCTGCCGCGCGCCTACCTGCAGGGGCCGATGTGGCATGCGCACGAGATGCTGTTCGGTTTCACGCTGGCCGTGATCGTCGGATTCCTCTTCACCGCGGTGCGCAACTGGTCGGGCCGGCCCACGCCCATGGGCCTGCCGCTGGCAGCGCTGGCGGCGCTGTGGGTGGCGGGCCGCATTCTCGTGCTCACGCCATTCGCCTGGACGGCCGCGGTCGTCAACGCGGCGTTTCCGCTGGCCTGCGCGGTGGCCCTGGCCTTTCCGCTGGTGGCCGCGGGCAACCGCCGCAACTACTTCTTCATCGGATTGCTGCTGCTGCTCTCGGGCGCCGCATTCGCCTTCCACCTGTCGGCGCTCGGCGCGATCGAGGTGCCGGCATGGCTGGGCATCCAGGTGGCGCTGGACGCCCTGTTGTTCATCATGGCCGTCATGGGCGGCAGGGTGATCCCGATGTTCACCAACAACGGCATTTCGGGCGCCGGTGCAACGCGGCACCCCCTGGTCGAAAAGGCCGCGCTGGGGTTGGTGCTCGGGCTGCTGCTGGCCGATGCAACGGGTCTGCCGCCGGTCGTCGGGATTGCCATTGCGCTGCCGGCGGCACTCGCGCATCTGGTGCGCTGGCTGCTCTGGCGGCCCTGGAAGGCGCCCGGCAATACGCTGGTGCTGGTGCTGCACGTGGCCTACGCATGGATTCCGGTTCACCTCGCGCTGCGGGCATTGGCGCTGCACGGCCTGGTGCCTGCATCGCTCGCCGCCCATGCGCTGACCGTGGGCGCCGCGGGCGGGCTCATCATCGGCATGATGGTCCGCACGGCGCGAGGCCACACCGGCCGGGTGCTGCGCGCCGACCAGGTCGACACCGCCTGCTTCGTGCTGGTCCTGCTTGCCGCGCTGGTCCGGATTCTCGTGCCGCTGGCCGCACCGGCCCACACGGTCGCCGCGGTCCTTTGTTCCGCCGCATTCTGGAGCCTGGGCTTCGGCCTGTTTGCCGTGCGCTACTGGCCCGTGCTGACCCGGGCCCGCGTGGACGGCAAGCCCGGCTGAGCACGCGCAGCGCATCAACGCTCGCGCGCGGCGCGGCGCAGCACCTGGGTGATCGGCTCCACCAGGTACTGGAGTGCGGTGCGCTCCTCCCCCTGCAGGTAGATCTCGGCGGGCATGCCGGCAAGCAGCTTCAGGTCTCCCGCCGTCGCGAGCGCAGCCATATCGGCCTCGACCAGCACCGAGTAGTAGGGCGCGTTGGTCGCACGGTCGATCAGGCGGTCGCCCGACACATAGATCACCTTGCCGTGCACCAGTTGCGTGGTGCGGTACTTGAATGCCGTGAAGCGGATCTCGGCCGGCTGCCCGCGCTGGATCCGGCCGATGTCCTCGGGACGGACGCGCGCATCGGTCACCAGACGGCTGTCGTCCGGCACGACGTCGGCGATGGTCTCGCGCGGCGGGATCACTGCGCCGGGCGTCGAATACTTCAGATCGATGATCTCGCCGCTGGCCGGCGCCGTGATCACCTGGCGCGCCGAGGCGTCGGCCGACTTGCGCCGCTCCTGCTCGATCTCGGCGAGCCGGGCCGCCGTGACCTTGAGCTGGTCGCTCGCCTGCTGGCGGTAGTCGCTCTCCAGCGAGCGGATGCGCAGATCGGCATCGACCGTGCGCTGCTCGGCGCGCGCCAGTTCCGCGCGCCGCTCCTCGATCTTCACGCCGTAGTCGGCCACGGTGCCTTCGAGCTGCGCGATGCGCGTGGCCGAGACGAAGCCGTCGTTGAGCAGCTTGCGGTTGGTTTCCAGATCGTTCTTCTGGAACTTCATCGACTCGCTCGCCCGCATGATCTGGGCACGCAGCGCGACGATTTCCTCGGCCACCTTCTCGCGCTGCGAACGCAGCAGGCGCACCTGCCCCACCAGCGCATCGCGCCGCGCCTCGAACAGTGCACGCTCCTTGTCCAGCTGCGCTGCCAGGCGCGGGTCGGCTGCCGCGGTCTCGACCACGTCGGGAGGGAAGGCGATCGCGCGCGCCATGGTCTGCTCCGCGTCGAGCCGCGCGAGGCTGGCGCGCTCGGTCTTGACGCGATGGTCCAACCGGTTGCTGTCGGCATCGACCGAGACGTCGCCCAGCACCAGCAAGGGCTCCCCCTGCCGTACATGCTGGCCGTCGCGCACCAGGACCTCGCGCACGATGCCGCCTTCGGCATGCTGCACCGGGCGCCGGTTCAGGTCCACCTTCACATGGGCCTGCGCCACCACGGCGGACGACAGCGGCGCGAAGCTCAGCCACGCAGCGGCCGGCAGCAAGCCGCAGACCAGCACGGCCAGGCCCCAGTGCGTCAGGCGGCGCGCTTCGCGCACATGGAGCGCCAGGGGGTCGTTGGCCGCGATTGCATGCGCCGAATGAGTCATCGCACAACCTCCGTGCTGCGCACTGCGGTGCGAGCTTGCTTGGGGCGGCCCGGCGCGGCGCTCATGACACCTTCTCCGCAGGGCGCGACGGCATCATCACCACCTGAGCGCCGCCCGTGTTCTGGCCCGAACGCCTGATCGTCTGCATCACTTCCTCCACCGGTCCGTACTGCTTGACGCGACCGGCCTCCAGCACCAGCAGCTTGTCCATGTGCTGCACCAGCGCGCTGCGGTGCGTGACGACGACCACCGTGACCTGTCCGCGCAGCGCCTTCAGGGCCTCGCCCAACGCCAGTTCGCCCGCCCCGTCCAGGTTGGAGTTGGGCTCGTCCAGCACCAGCAGCTTCGGGTTGCCGTAGAGCGCGCGTGCCAGCGCGATGCGCTGGCGCTGGCCCGGCGACAGCATCACGCCCATGTTGTCGACGACGGTGTCGTAGCCCTCGGGCAGTGTCAGGATCAGCGCATGCACGCCGGCACGCTGCGCCGCTTGCACGACCTTGTCCGGGTCGACCTCGCCCAGCCGCGCGATGTTGTCGGCCACGGTGCCGGCGAACAGCTCGACATCCTGCGGCACATAGCCGAGCCAGGGACCGAGCTCTTCGCGCGGCCATTGCGCCAGGTCGACGCCGTCCAGCCGCACGATGCCTGCATGGGGCCTCCACAGGCCGGTCAGCAGGCGCACCAAGGTCGACTTGCCGGCACCGCTGGGGCCGGTGATGGCCAGCGACTCGCCGGGCTCCAGGCTCAACGAGACGCCGGCAACAATCATCCGCTCGCCCTGCGGAGGCCGGAACACGAGGCCTTCCGCGTAAAGGCGGCCGCTCGGAGCCGGCAGCGCCATGCGTTGCGGCTGGCGCTCGGCGACGCGCAGCATCTCGGACAGGCGCGCAAAGGCCAGGCGCCCCTCGGCCAGCACGCGCCAGCTCCCCACCACCTGTTCGACCGGCGCCAGCGCCCGGCCGAGCAGGATGGTGCAGGCCACCAGGATGCCCGGCGTGCCTTCGCCCGTGATGACGAGGTAGGCGCCCAGTGCCTGCAGCAGGACCTGCACCGCCTGGCGCGTGGTGCGCGTGAGCGCAGCCATCGCCACCGACTTGCGCGCGGTCGGCCCCTGCAGCGCGGCGACACCGGCGTTGAGGTCTCGCCAGCGCCCGATCACCGCCTCCCCCATTCCGAGCGACTGCGCCAGCTCTGCGTTCTGCATCGAGGATTCGAGGTAGCGCGTGGCCCTGGCGGCTTCCTTCTGCAGGGCTTCGATATCGCGGCGCGTGATGCGGTCGTTCACCACGGCAAGGACGAGCATCAGCACCGACGCGGCGGCCGCGGCCATACCCAGCATCGGGTGCGCCAGCCAGATGACCGCGACATAGACGAATGTCCATGGCACATCGAACAGGGCCAGCAGCCCCTGGGAAGAAAACAGGTTGCGCAGCGCCGCGACGTCGCGCAAGCCTTCGCAGGGCGCGCGCTCGGTGCGGCGCGCCGTGCGGGCCAGCATGACCTTGGCCACCACCGGAGACAGCTGATCGGCGATCAGGTTGCCCGCGACGCCCTGCAGCCGGCTGCGCAGGTAGTCCAGCATCAGCATCAGACCGAGCGCCACGCCGACGCCGAGCAACAGCACCAGCAGCGTCTCCTGGCTCTGGCTCGTCAGCACGCGGTCGAAGACCTGCAGCATGAAGAGCGCGGGGGCGAGCAGCAGCAGGTTCACGAAGAACGAGAAGCCCGCAACAAAAAGAAGCGGTCGCTCGAGAAGCTGGAGAAGAGGCTTCATGTCGATTTCTCTCGTGTGCCGCCGCCCGCACCTGCGGGCGGCAGGTGGGATCTCACAGGCCGGCCTTGATGTCGTTGCTGTCGAAGGTGTCCGCCGGGTTGCTCAGCGTCAACGTCGCCACCAGCGTGCGGTTGGCGGCGCTCAGGCCGTCGGCGTCGTAGTACAGGTTGCCCGTCGCACTGTCGTAGATCACATGCACGCCCGCACCCACCGTGTCTCCCGCACCACCACCGTCCAGGGACGCGAACTCGGCCGCCGACAGCGTGCTTCCGCTCGCGGTCGTGAGGGCCGTGAACGTGCCGCGCGACAGCTCGATCAGGTCGCCGCTCGCCACCGATCCCGAAGCATCGAAGTCGGTGACCGAATCCACCGCGTTGGGCGCCGAGTCGAAGACGAAGGTGTCGTTGTCCGCGCCGCCGGTGAGTATGTCGGCGCCGGTCCCACCGACGATGCGGTCGTCGCCCGCAAGGCCGTTGATCACGTCGTTGCCGCCGCCGCCGCGCAATTGGTCGTTCGACGCCGAACCGGTGATCGTGTCGCCGAAGGCCGTCCCGATGACGCCCTCGAAGTTCTTGTAGCCGTCGGTGCCGAGCCCGGCGGCGCTGGCATTGAAGCTTGTCGTGCTGCTGCTTTGCGCCAGCGTGAACGTGAGGCCCGCGGTGCCGTCCGAGAAGTCGAGCAGGTCACCGGTGCCCCCTGCCCCATCGAGCGTGTCGTTGCCGGCGCCGCCGCGGATGATGTCGTTCGAGGCGCTGCCGGTGAGGGTGTCGGCCAGGCCCGTTCCGATCACGCCTTCGATGTTCTGGTAGCTGTCGTTTTGGCCGAGACCACCCGTGTTGTTGGCGATGCTGGTCGAACCAGCGCTCTGCACGAGCGTGAAATTGACTGCCACGGTACCGTCCGAGAAGTCGAGCAGGTCTTCGCTGCCGGCGCCGCCGTCCATCGTGTCACCGTTGCCGATGCCACCACGCAGCACATCGTTGCCGGCGCCGCCCGACAGTGTGTCGTTGCCGTCGCCGCCGATCAGGAGGTCGTTGCCGGAAGAGCCGAGCAGCGTGTCGGCCCCGCTGCCGCTTCCTCCGATGAAGACGTCGCCGCCCGCACCGCCGGTCAGGTCGTCGGCGCCGCCGCGGCCGTCGATGAAGGAGGCCTGGTAGGCGCCGGCCGCGCTGAGATCGATCGTGTCGGCGCCGTTGGCGCCGGACACGCTCCTGATGTCGATCGTCGCCGTCGCCGTGGTGGTGCCCCCGGCGCCGTCCGACACGGTGTATTGGAAGCTGCCGGCCGTGGCTCCCGCCGTGCTGCCGCTGGTGAAGCTGATCGTGCCGTTGGCGGCGTCCAGGGTCAGGCCGGAAATCCCGACCGCGCTGCCGACGCTGGTGATCGTCAAGGCGAGACCGTCGATGTCGGTGTCGTTGCCGAGCAGCGAGCTCGTCGACAGCGTGACGAGCGTGCTGTTCGACACGATGATCCTGTCGGCCGCGGCGACCGGGTTGTCGTTCACCGCGCTGACGGTGATGCTCGCCGTGTCGGTCGCGCTCGAGAACGCGGAGCTGTTCCCGTTCGTGACTGTGCTCACCGTGGTGCCCGCCGCGCCGCTCGTCTGATCCCAGGCGCGGAAGGTGATGCCATCGCTGACTGTCCCGTTGAAGTTCGAATTCGCCTGGAAGTAGACACGCGTGTTCCCGTCCGCGGCCAGCAGCAGTGCGGACGCGCCCGACACCGCCCCCACCGCCGCCCAGTTGGCGCCGCCATTGGTGGAATACCACCAGCTTCCGTTGGTGGCATTCACGCCCGTCAACGCGATGCCGGTGATGGCGCCGTTGTCCGCATCGGTCACGTTGTCGAGGCCGCCGGCCGGCGGATTCAGATTCACCAGGCTCGATACGAGCGTCCCGACGGCCCCGACCGGTGCGCCGGCATCCTCGTTGACCGACGCCAGAACGGGTGTCGCGGCAGCACTCAGGACGGGTGCATCGTTGGTGCCGGCGATGGTCACGGTCACCACCCGGCTGGCGGTCCCGTCGGACGAGACTGCAGTGAAGCTGTCGCTGATCGATTGACCAGCGGCCAGCTGCTGGATCGCCGCCTGGCCATTGTTGGCCGTGTAGGTCCAGTTGCCATTGGCCGCCAGCGTGAAGCTGCCGTAGCCATTGCCGCCGGCGGTGCTTGCTTGAGGCGCGAAGTTCGACTGGCCCGCGTCGACATCGGCGATCGTCAGCGCCCCACTGGCCGCGAGGCTGCCACCGGACACCGCAACGTCTTCTTGCGCCGCACCGCTGGCGACGCCGCCGATGACCGGCACGTCATTGGTGCCGGTGATCGTCACCGTCACGAGCTGGCTGGCCGTGCCGTCGGAAGACACGGCGGTGAAGCTGTCGTTGATCGATTGACCTGCGCCCAGCTGCTGGATCGCCGCCTGGCTGTTGTTGGCCGTGTAGGTCCAGCTGCCGCCGGCCGTCAGCGTGAAGCTGCCGTAGCCGTTGCTGCCGCCGGTGCTCGCCTGTGGCGCGAAATTCGACTGGCCTTGGTCGACATCCGCGATCGTCAGCGCACCGCCGGTGCTCAGGTTCGGCGTCGAGGCGTCCTCGCTCACCGCGCCGCTGGCAACGCCACCGATCACCGGTACATCGTTGGTGCCGGTGATGGTCACGGTCACCAACTGGCTGGCTGTCCCGTCGGACGAGACTGCAGTGAAGCTGTCGCTGATCGACTGACCTGCGCCCAGTTGCTGGATCGCGCTTTGGTTGTTGTCGGCCGCATAAGTCCAAGTGCCGTCGGCCGCCAGCGTGAAACTGCCGTGGCCATTGCTGCCGGCAGTGCTCGCTTGAGGCGCGAAGTTCGACTGGCCTGCATCCACGTCGGCGATCGTCAGCGCTCCACCGGTGCTCAGGTTCGGCGTCGAGTCATCCTCGCTGACCGCGCCGCTGGCCACACCACCAATCACCGGCACGTCGTTGGTGCCGGTGATGGTCACGGTCACGAGTTGGCTGGCCGTTCCATCGGACGAGACTGCAGTAAAGCTATCGCTGATCGACTCGCCGGCGCCCAGCTGTTGGATCGCTGCTTGGCTGTTGTCGGCCATGTAGGTCCAGGTGCCGTCGGCTGCCAGTGTGAAGTTGCCGTGGCCGTTGCTGCCGCCGGTGCTCGCCTGTGGTGCGAAGTTCGACTGGCCCTGGTCGACATCGGCAATCGTCAGCGCACCACTGGTGCTCAGGTTCGGAGTCGAGTCATCCTCGCTCGTCGCGCCGGTGGCGACGCCGCCGATCACCGGCACGTCGTTGGTGCCAGTGATGGTCACCGTCACGAGCTGGTTGGCCGTGCCATCGGAGGACACGGCGGCGAAGCTGTCGCTGAGCGACTCCCCGGCGCCCAGCTGCTGGATCGCGCTTTGGCTGTTGTCGGCCGTGTAGGTCCAGGTACCGTCGGTTGCCAGCGCGAAACTGCCGTAGCCGTTGCTGCCGGCGGTGCCGGCCTGGAGGGTGAAATTGGACTGACCGGCATCAACGTCGGCAATCGTCAGTGCACCACCGGTCGCAAGGTTGCCAGCAGCCACCGCAAGATCTTCTTGCACCGCACCGCTGGCCACGCCACCGATCACGGGCACATCGTTGGTCCCAGTGATGGTCACGGTCACGAGTTGGCTGGCCGTGCCGTCGGAGGACACGGCGGTGAAGCTGTCGCTGATCGACTCGCCGGCGCCCAACTGCTGGATCGCCGCCTGGCTATTGTCGGCCGTGTAGGCCCAAGTGCCGTCGGCTGCGAGCGTGAAGCTGCCGTAGCCGTTGCTGCCGGCGGTGCCGGCCTGGGCTGCGAAGCTGGACTGTCCTGCGTCGACATCGGCAATCGTCAGCGCACCATTGGTGCTCAGGTTCGGGGTCGAGTCATCCTCGCTCACCGCACCGGTGGCGACGCCGCCAATCACCGGAACGTCATTGGTCCCGGTGATGGTCACGGTCACCAACTGGCTGGCTGTCCCGTCGGACGACACAGCAGTGAAGCTGTCGCTGATCGATTGACCGGCGCCCAGTTGCTGGATCGCGCTCTGGCCGTTGTCGGCCGTGTAGCTCCAGTTGCCGTCGGACGCCAGGGTGAAGCTGCCATAGCCGTTGCTGCCGGCGGTGCCAGCCTGAGGCGTGAAGTTCGACTGGCCGGCATCCACATCGGCGATCGTCAGCGCACCGCTGGTACTCAGGTTCGGCGTCGAGTCGTCCTCGCTCGTCGCACCGCTCGCGACGCCACCGATCACCGGCACATCGTTAGTCCCGGTGATGGTCACGGTCACGAGCTGGCTGGCCGTGCCGTCAGAGGACACGGCGGTGAAGCTGTCGCTGATCGATTGACCAGCGCCCAGCTGCTGGATCGCCCCCTGGCTGTTGTCGGCCGTGTAGGTCCAGGTGCCGTCGGCTACCAGCGTGAAACTGCCGTAGCCGTTGCCGCCAGCGGTGCTCGCTTGGGGCGCGAAATTCGACTGGCCCGCATCCACATCAGCGATCGTCAGCGCACCGCTGGTGCTCAGGTTCGGTGTCGAGGCGTCCTCGCTCACCGCGCCGCTGACAACGCCACCAATCACCGGCACGTCATTGGTGCCAGTGATCGTCACGGTCACGAGCTGGCTGGCCGTGCCGTCGGAGGACACGGCGGTGAAGCTGTCGCTGATCGACTCCCCGGCACCCAATTGCTGGACCGCTGCCTGGCTGTTGTCGGCCGTGTAACTCCAACTGCCATCAGCCAGCAAGTTGAAGCTGCCGTAGCCATTGCTACCGGCAGTGCTCGCCTGTGGCGCGAAGTTCGACTGGCCTTGGTCGACGTCGGAAATCGTCAGCGCACCGCTGGTGTTCAGGTTCGGTGTCGAGGCATCCTCGCTCAGCGCGCCAGTGGCGACGCCGCCAATCACCGGCGCATCGTTGGTCCCGGTGATGGTTACGGTCACGAGTTGGTTGGCCGTGCCGTCGGAGGACACGGCGGTGAAGCTGTCGCTGATCGATTGACCAGCGCCCAGCTGCTGGATCGCCCCCTGGCTGTTGTCGGCCGTGTAGGTCCAGTTGCCATCGGCCGCCAGCGTGAAGCTGCCGTAGCCGTTGCTGCCGCCGGTGCTCGCCTGGGGCGCGAAATTCGACTGGCCTTGGTCGACATCGGCGATCGTCAGCGCACCGCCAGTGCTCAAGTTTGGGGTCGATTCATCCTCGCTCAGCGCACCGCTGGCGACGCCACCAATCACCGGCGCGTCGTTGGTACCAGTGATCGTCACCGTCACCACCTGGCTGGCCGTACCGTCGGACGAGACTGCAGTAAAGCTGTCGCTGATCGACTCCCCGGCACCCAACTGCTGGACCGCCGCCTGGCTGTTGTCGGCCGTGTAGCTCCAGCTGCCATCAGCCAGCAAGTTGAAGCTGCCGTGGCCGTTGCTACCGGCGGTGCTCGCCTGTGGCGCGAAGTTCGACTGGCMTTGGTCGACATCGGCAATCGTCAGCGCACCACTGGTGCTCAGGTTCGGGGTCGAGGCATCCTCGCTCACCGCACCGATGGCGACGCCGCCGACCACCGGCACATCGTTGGTCCCGGTAATCGTCACGGTCACCACCTGGCTGGCGGTGCCRTCCGACGATACCGCGGTGAAGCTGTCGCTGAGCGACTGACCCGCGCCCAGTTGTTGAATCGCCGCTTGGCTGTTGTTGGCCGTGTAGGTCCAGCTGCCATCAGCCGCCAGCGTGAAGCTACCGTAGCCGCTGCTACCGGCAGTGCTCGCTTGAGGCGCAAAGCTCGACTGGCCCGCATCCACATCGGCAATCGTCAACGCACCGCCGGTGCTCAGGCTCGGAGTCGAGGCATCCTCGCTGACCGCGCCACTGGCCACACCACCAATCACCGGCACGTCGTTGGTCCCGGTGATGGTTACGGTCACCAACTGGCTGGCGGTCCCGTCGGACGAGACTGCAGTGAAGCTGTCGCTGATCGACTGACCGGCGGCCAGCTGTTGGATTGCTGCTTGGCTGTTGTCGGCCGTGTAGGTCCAGGTGCCATTGGCCGCCAGCATGAAGCTGCCGTGGCCATTGCTGCCGGCAGTGCTCGCTTGAGGCGCAAAGTTCGATTGGCCCTGGTCAACATCGGCGATCGTCAGCGCACCACTGGTGCTCAAGTTCGGTGTCGAGGCATCCTCGCTGACCGCGCCGCTGGTCACACCACCAATCACCGGCACGTCGTTGGTCCCGGTGATGGTCACAGTCACCACCTGGCTGGCTGTCCCGTCGGACGAGACCGCGGTGAAGCTGTCGCTGATCGATTGACCTGCGCCCAGTTGCTGGATCGCCGCCTGGCCATTGTTGACCGTGTAGGTCCAGCTGCCATCGGCCGCCAGCGTGAAGCTGCCGTGGCCATTGCTGCCGGCGGTGCCGGCCTGGGCTGTGAAGCTGGACTGTCCTGCATCGACATCGGCGATCGTCAGCGCGCCGCCGGTGCTCAAGTTCGGGGTCGAGGCATCCTCGGTCACCGCGCCACTGGCTACGCCACCAACCACCGGAACGTCGTTGGTCCCGGTAATGGTCACGGTCACCACCTGACTGGCGGTCCCGTCGGACGAGACTGCAGTGAAGCTGTCGCTGATCGACTGACCTGCGCCCAGTTGCTGGATCGCCGCCTGGCCATTGTTGGCCGTGTAAGTCCAGCTGCCATTGGCCGCCAGCGTGAAGCTGCCGTAGCCATTGCCGCCGGCAGTGCTCGCTTGAGGCGCGAAGTTCGACTGGCCCGCGTCCACATCAGCAATCGTCAGCGCGCCGCCGGTGCTCAGGTTCGGCGTCGAGGTATCCTCGCTCAGCGCGCCGCTGGCAACGCCACCAATCACCGGCACGTCGTTGGTCCCGGTAATGGTCACGGTCACGAGCTGGCTGGCCGTACCATCGGACGAGATCGCAGTAAAGCTGTCGCTGATCGATTGACCTGCGCCTAGTTGCTGGATCGCTGCCTGGCTGTTGTTGGCCGTGTAAGTCCAGCTGCCATTGGCCGCCAGCGTGAAACTGCCGTGGCCATTGCTGCCGGCAGTGCCCGCTTGAGGCACGAAGTTCGACTGACCTTGGTCGACATCGGCGATCGTCAGCGCACCACTGGTGCTCAGGTTCGGGGTCGAGGCATCCTCGCTGACCGCGCCGCCGGCCACACCACCAATCACCGGAACGTCGTTGGTCCCGGTAATGGTCACGGTCACCACCTGGCTGGCCGTCCCATCGGACGAGACTGCAGTGAAGCTGTCGCTGAGCGACTGGCCGGCGCCCAGTTGCTGGATCGCGCTTTGGCTGTTGTCGGCCGTGTAGGTCCAGCTGCCATTGGCCGCCAGCGTGAAACTGCCGTGGCCATTGCTGCCCGCAGTGCTTGCTTGAGGCGCGAAGTTCGACTGGCCTGCATCCACGTCGGCAATCGTCAGCGCACCACTGGCACTCAGGTTCGGGGTCGAGGCATCCTCGCTCACCGCCCCGCTGGCCACACCACCAATCACCGGCACGTCGTTGGTCCCGGTCACCGTCACAGTGATCTGCTGATTGACCGTGCCGCCGTGGCCATCGGCGATGCTGACGGTGAAGGTCTCCGTCGCCGTCTGGCCCTGGGCCAGATACTGCGTGGCCGCGTTGGCGACGCTGTAGTTCCAGCTCACCGTGCCATCGCCCGCGCCCGTGGCCGCATCGCTGACACCGGCCGTCAAGACACCGCCCAGCGTGTTGCCTGGACCGGCCGCCACGCTGACGCTGTGCGCATCGCTCAGGTCCACGTCGTCGAAGGTGATCGTGCCGCTGTCGCTCAGGGTCGGCGCCGCTGCATCCTCGGTCACCGCCGCAGCGGCATCGGCCGTGCCGATCGTCGGCACGTCGTTGGTGCCGGTGATGGTCACGTCGATCTGCCGGGTGACGATGCCGCCGTGCTGATCGTTCAACGTGAGGGTGAAGCTCTCGACCCGGGTCTGGCCCGCGGCCAGGTACTCGACGGCCGTGGCGTTCACGGTGTAGGTCCAGGTGAGCTGGCCGCCCGTGCCGGTCCCCGTGGTGTCGCCGTTCTTGACCGCTGTCAGGCTGCCCAGCACGCTGCCGACCGGCGTGCCGGTGGTGCTTACCAGGTGCACATCGCTCAGGTCCAGGTCGCTGAAGCCGATGACGCCGCTGTCGCTCAGGTTGCCCGCCGGCACGACCTGCTCGCTCACCGCACCCGCCAGGTCCTGGGCTGTGATCACCGGACCATCGTTGCTGCCGGTGATCGTGACGGTCACCGTGGCCAGCCCCGTCCCGCCATCGGCGTCCTTCACCTCGTAGCTGAAGGTGTCGGTTGCGTGCTCGCCCGCTGCCAGGTACTGGAAAGCGGCTGCATGGGGCTGGTACTGAAAATACCAGGTCGACGGATCGCCCATCGCCGGCTGAACGAGCGTCGCCGTCCCGTGGGCCGGCGCCGAGGCCAGCGCCAAGCTCTTGACCAGGTCAGGGACCAGATCGTTCTGCAGCACATGGATCTGAATCCCCGGACCGTCTTCGGTCGTCGCGACCGCATCGCCCAGCGCCGTCGCCGCCTCGTTGGCCGGATTCACCTCGACCCCGTCCACGAGGACTCTCAGGGTTTCGGTCATCTGGATGGTCAGCGTGGACGACCCGAAGCTGAAAACGAAATCGCTGGCCGAGCCATTGGAAACCTCGCCGGTCCTGGCATTGGTCACGGCCGCAAGGTGGGCCAGGTAGGCTGCGATCTGCGTCTGGGTGGCAGAGTCCAGCCACTGCGCCCGCGTGAACAGGAGCTGGAGCGTATCGACACCCGCCCCGCCCGTGTACACGTCCTTGGTGCCCGCCGCGATGTTTTCGCTGACGTTGTAGATCAGGGTGTCGTTCCCCGATCCCCCGTTGAGCTGGTCGCTGCCGCTCCCGCCATCGAGCGTGTCGTCTCCCGCGCCACCATTCAATGAATCGTTCCCGGCTCCGCCGTAGACACTGTCGTCCCCGTTGCCGCTGTTGATGGTGTCGCTGCCGGCCGTGCCGGTGAGAAGGTCGCTGCCGTTGGAGCCGGTCATCGTGGTCATGTACTTCCTTGGTGAGCGCCGAAAGGCCGGCGCGTGCCTGTCTCGACGCTGCGTTTCTCTTGTTGCAAATTAGATGGCGCCAGCGACGCGAGCACATGGAAGGAATGTCCTTTCCTTGCCAAGCGATAAGTACCGGGTCGACCTGAAAAGCCTGGTACTTTTGTCCTGCCGAAGCATCCGCAGGCGCGGGCGTGTCGGCAGTCGCGGACATAGACCTGGACCTGGACAAACGGGAACGGCGCGGGCATGGCCCACATTCCGTCGGTCGGACAAATCGGGAGAGGGGCCGGTCAACGAAGACCGGGGCCCTCCCCCATCGCCCGGCATGCGGGTCCGCACCGGGCGGTTCGAGAAGTTGAGGTCAGCGTAGGCGGGGAATACCGAAGTTGTCGAAGTACGCGTTAGTCAGCACCCGATTGACGAGGTTGGCGCTGCAGTACCACCAGCGGCGGGGCATGGGCGGCCACTTGCGCAGCCAGATCAACAAAAGCGCCCAAGGCTCGAAGTTCCCGGATCTGATGAAGGCTGCGGCCGGTCTGCCACCGGGTGATTTGTCTCACCCGTTGTCGGTAGCGTTCCAGCGCTGCCGCCGCCACATCCCAATCACGCGCGCCTCGTCGTCCGTGTCGTGCTGGCAAGGCCGGCCAGGGCGTGCGACGTCGAACACCGCCAGCTCGACACCACCTTGCAGGTGCGCCGCGCGCGCCACACAGCCGTGCGACCCATCTCCGCGACTTGCGTGTCGATGTACTAGTAGTGAATGCTGCGCGGGATTCCGCCGCCGACCGCGATGGCGTCGCCGTTGATCGCCCTGGACCTCGGCGAACACAGGAAGACCACCACGGTGGCCACTTCATTGGCGTCGACGAGGTGATGGATGGAGTTGCCGGCCGCCATCTGCGCCTCCACCGCTTGGGGCGGGATTTCCAGCGCGTCCGCCCGCGCGGCGATCAGCGGCGCCGTGCGCTCCGTTCGCGTCAGGCCGGGGTGGACCACCGTCACGTGGATCCCGGCCGGGCCGAGCTCGTCGGCCATGTTTTTCGTCAAGGCGGCGACCGAGATGTTGCGCATGCTTCCCACCGCATTCCCGGTCTGGCGCGCTGCCTGTCCGCTGACATTCACGATGCGGCCCCAACCTTTCGAGCGCATGCCGCCAACGACCTCGCGGGCACACCGGATGTAGCCCATCACCTTGATGTCCATCTCGGCATGGAAGAAGTCGCCGGTGATCTCGGCAAGCTTGGGCGGCTCTGCGAAACCTGCTGGCTCGGCGGCAGCGTTCACCAGGATGTCGATGCTCCCACCCAACTGCATCGCAGCCTCGGCCACCGCGCGGCGCACTGCAGCGTCGTCACGGGTGTCGGCACTGACGCCGACCACCTTGCGTCCCGTCTCGACTGCCAGTTCGTTCGCCGCCAATGAGAGGGTCTGCGCATCGCGCGCCAGCAGCGCGACGTCGGCGCCTTCTTGGGCCAGCATGCGGGCAATGGCTTTGCCGATCCCCTTGCTGCCACCGGTGACGAGCGCACGTTTGTTCCGAAGTTCCAGATCCATGACGACCTTTCTCAGTTTGAATGACGGGATCGATCGGGCGTTCCTTTCGCATCACGCCCGAAGTTCGACTTCAGCTTCGATTTCGACCGGTATGTCGAATGGAAGCTCGGCCATGCCGACGGCGCTGCGTGAATGGGCTCCCACCTCGGGGCCGAACAATTCGAGAATGAGGTCCGAGAACCCGTTCACGACGCCTGGTTGCCTGTTGAACCCAGGCCCTGAGTTCACCATGCCGAACACGCGGCCCCAGCGTGCAATGCGATCGAGGCCACCGAGCGCGCGCTGGAGGCTGCCGAGCATGGAAAGGCCTGTGAGCCGAGCCGCCGCGTAGCCCTGCTCGACCGTGAGGTTCAGACCGAGCTTTCCCAGGGGCTCGGCGATGGAGCCGTCTGCGTTCTGGGGACCATGGCCAGAGATGAGCGCGCGGGTGCCGACGACTCTGACGAACTGAAACGGCAGCGCGACGCCTGGCGGAGGCTTGATGGGTTCAGGAAGCACAAGTCCAAGTGCAGCGATTCGTTTCTCGATCGTAGGCATGAGATTCTCCGAGTTGTGTAGTGCGATGTACTAGGATTCATTTCGCGCTTGAATGAAGCTACGACTTTCCTCGAGAAGCCGGCACAGAAATCCGTCTTCCGGCTCGGGAATGAACTGGTTGAAATGCAAAATCTGCACGCTTTCGAACAGTCCCGCTCGATGGTAAGGCTCTGCCTGGAGAAACCCGATGGCAGTTCCTTTGTCATCGGTGTCAAGAAGAAGGTACATCCCAACCACGCGTTCGTCCTCAATGATCGCTCCGCCAGCACGTACGAACTCACGATGGGCGATCATGTACTCGACGTGCACATCCCGTATGAGCAGCCGGTCTTCGGCGCCGAAAGGCCGATACAGCAAATGGGCAGCAACTGGCATCGGGCCGCCTAGTCCGCAAACTGGGACGTTAGTTGTTCGAGCTGCGCGTGGTATCGCGCCACGGCGCGCTCCTTGATGTGGCCATAACCACGAATAGCCTCAGGCAAACGGGCGATTTCGATGGCCCGCGCCATGTTTTCCTGGGTAAGGTTGGGAAGCATTGCCTCGATGGTGCTGCGGTAGCCGGCTATCAGGGCTCGCTCCATGCGTCGCTCCGACGTGTAGCCAAAAACGTCCAGCGGCGTGCCTCGCAACTTTTTGAAGTTCGCGAGTACGTTGAAGCCTCTCTGCATCCACGGGCCGAACTCTTTCTTCACCAGCTCACCCTTCGCGTTGCGCTTCGATGTCATGGGTGGGGCCAGGTTGAAGCCGAGTTTGAAATCGCCTTCAAACTGCTCGTGCAGCGACGCCATGAACGCCGGATCCTTGTAGAGGCGGGCAACCTCATATTCGTCCTTGTACGCCATCAGCTTGTGCAGCGACCGCGCGACCGCCTCCGTAAGTTGAAGCCGTTTGCCCGCGATCGTCGAGTTCTCCTTGCGTCTGACCCTGTCGATGAACTCTTCATAGGCTTGCGCATAACGTTCATCCTGATACTCGACCAGAAGCGCACGGCGATGGCTGATGACCTTGTCCACGGCGACGGGCATCTGCAACTGAATCACCTGGGTGACCGGCGCCACCACTCCTTCCAGCCAGAAAGGATCGTGCGCTGCCAGTCGTCCGCATGCAAACGCCTTCTTGTTGCCTTCGATCGACACGCCATTCAGTTCAAGCGCGCGATGCAAGGCTTCCAGCGATACAGGTACCCACGCCTGCTGCCAGGCATAACCCAACATGAACATGTTGGTCGCCATCGCATCCCCCAGCACGGCTGTCGCGGCTTTGCGCGCGTCGAGGGAAATTGTTTTTTCTGCGGATGCGGCCCGCGTCAGCTTTTCAAGCAGGGCGTCCGATCGATCGTCGATGTCCGCATTCCGGGTGAATTCAGCCTGGGGCTGCACGTAGGAATTCACAAGCAGCTGCGTTGCACCCCGGCGTACGGTTCCGATGACATCCGGCAAGTTGCCGACCACCAGATCGCAAACCATGACGAGTTTGGCCTGCTGCCACTCGAGCCGTACGGCGTGGAGCTTGTCAGGATCCGAGGCGATCCGGATATGGCTGACGACCGAGCCGCCCTTTTGCGCCAGGGCCGTAAAGTCAAGAACGCTCGCCCCCTTGCCTTCGAGGTGAGCAGCCATCGTCACCACCTGGCCAACCGTGATGACCCCGGTGCCGCCGACCCCAGCGACCAGCATGTCGTAAGGGACGTGCAGGCCGGGTAGACGCGGCGTGGGAATGTCTTGAAGGCGCTGTCCCAGGGAGTCGTCGACGCCCTGCGGTTTGYCTTTGCGCAGGCTGCCACCGTGCACCGTGACGAAACTCGGGCAGAAACCCTCGACGCAGGAATAGTCCTTGTTGCAGGACGACTGGTCGATCTGACGCTTGCGCCCAAGGGGCGTTTCCAGCGGTGCGATGGAAAGGCAATTGGACTGGACGCCGCAATCACCGCAGCCCTCGCAGACCGCAGCATTGATGAACAGTCGCTTCGGCGGGTCCGGAAACACCGTGCGGTCCGGCCGGTTTTTCTTGCGGCGCCTGCGTTTTTCAGCTGCGCAGGTCTGGTCATAGATCAGGACGGTCACGCCCTTGATTTCGCGAAGCGAGCGTTGCAGTGTGTCCAGCTCGCGGCGGTGATACACCTTGACCCCTCCGAGGTTGACGCCGTCGTAGAGTTCGGGCTGATCGGTCGCGACGATGACATCCTTCGCGCCTTCTGCCAGCATCTCCTGGCAGATCTGGCTCACGCTCATCGTGCCGTCCACCGGTTGACCGCCGGTCATGGCGACCGCGTCGTTGAACAGGATCTTGTAGGTCATGGTGCAGCCGGCGGCGATGGCCTGGCGAATCGCCAGAAAGCCGGAATGGAAGTAGGTTCCCTCCCCCATGTTCTGGAACACATGGGGCGTTTCCGTAAAGAGGGCGTGCCCCACCCAGTCTGCGCCTTCGCCGCCCATCTGGGTAAGGCCGCTCGTGCTTCGGTCCATCCAGCTTGCCATGTAGTGGCAACCAACGCCTGCAAGTGCGACGCTGCCGTCTGGCACCTTGGTCGAGGTGTTGTGCGGACAACCCGAGCAGAAGTACGGAAGGCGCTTCATGCCATCGGCCTGGTTCGAGAAGATTTCCGGATGCCCAAGGCAGGCGCCGTCCCATTTCGCGAGGCCGGGCGCAACGCGCTCCAGCCAGCGAGCCAGGGGAGGCGCCAACAGCGCAGGACGCAACTGACCGATCCAGGTGATGAGGTCGCTGCCGTCCACGTCCAGCTTCCCCGCAATCAGAGGACGCTCTGCCCAGTTGTAGACGATGTCCTTGAGTTGCTGCTCGACGACCGACGCCTTTTCTTCCACAACCAGCACTTCCTGCAGCCCGCGGGCGAACTCGGCCGCGCGAGCGTGGTTGAGAGGAAAGGTCAGGCCCGGCTTGTAGAGGCGGATTCCATTGCGCTCGAGTTCCGGTATCGAAAGGCCAAACTGGACCAGCGCATCGATCAGGTCGTGATACGCCTTTCCGACCGCGATGATCCCGAGCCTGGCGCCGGGCGCCGCCGTGACCATGCGGTCAATCGAATTGGCGTCGGAGAATGCCTTCACCGCCTGCAGCTTGGCTGCGAGGCGCACCTCGATGGCCGGCGTGAGGAAGTCGCTTGTTCGGTACTCCAGCGATCCGACAGGCGACTCGAAACCGACAGGATCGTTGAAGAACGGCAGTCCTGGGGCCTCGATCGAGCGTCCACTTTCAACCGTTTCCGACACCGCCTTGAAGGCCACCCAGGTGCTCGAATACCGGGATGCCGCCCATCCCCAGAGACCGAATTGCTCGTACTCTTCGACCGACGACGGATTGACTATCGGGATGCCCCAGCCCATGAGCGACAGGTCGCTCGCATGGGGAATGGATGACGAAGTGGCTGCATGATCGTCGCCCACAACCATCAGAACACCACCGTGCCGCGATGTACCGGCGGCGTTGCCGTGACGGATGGCATCGCCGGCACGATCGACGCCTGGCCCCTTTCCGTACCACATGGCAAAGACACCGTCGACGGTGCGCTTCTCGTCTTGCCCCACCTGCTGGGTCCCCATCACCACCGTCGCAGCAAGATCCTCGTTGATGCCAGGCAGAAAACTCACCTTGTGCTTGTCCAGTTCCTTCTGTGAACGCCACATTTCCATGTCGACCGCGGCAAGGGGCGAGCCTCGATAACCGCTGACAAACCCGGCAGTGTCCAGCCCATCGCATTCGTCCAGCTTCTTCTGCATGACAAGCATGCGGGTGAGCGCCTGGGTTCCTGTGAGAAAGATTCGCCCGGACGTACGCGTGCGGTTGTCGCCCAGTTGGTAGTCGCGGTCGAGTGGCATTTCCGCGCCCAGTGTTTCGCCGATCTTGATTTCGTTGCCCATGGAGTTCTCGTGGAGGTTAATTTTTCAGACGAATCAAACGAGTGGCGGGTACTTCTCGGGCTCAACCACCTTGCCGGGATTCATGATGTGGCGAGGGTCGAGCGCCCTCTTCATCGCCGCCAGGACCACCATGGAACCACCGCGCTCCTGTTCCAGGTATTTCAGCTTTCCGTAGCCGATGCCGTGTTCACCGGTGCAGGTGCCTTCCATGCGGATCGCACGCCGAACCAGTCGGTCGTTGAGCTCATCGGCCAGCGCCATCTCCGACGCATCGGAAGGATCGACCACCACACAAAGGTGAAAATTGCCGTCGCCGACGTGGCCGCACATCGGTGCGGTCATGCCGAGCGCGTCCACATCCTCGCGCGCCGCGAGCACCGCCTCGGCCAGTCGTGAAATCGGGACACAGACATCCGTTGGAATACCCTCGCAACCCGGGCGCAGGGCGAGCGCCGCCCACCACACGTCATGACGGGCTTTCCAGAGGCGGCTGCGCTCCTCAGGCGTTTCCGCCCAATTGAAGTCGGTGCCACCGTTCTCCTTCGAGAGCGCTTCGACAGTCTCCACTTGTTCCTTGACGCCAGTCGGCGAACCCTGGAATTCAAAGAACAGCGTCGGAGCCACCGGAAGGTCCAGCCTTGAATAGGCGTTGCACGCTGCGACCTGACGTTCGTCGAGCAGCTCGACACGGCCGATGGGCAGGCCAAGCTGGATCACCTGGATGACGGTGTCGACGGCGGCCTTCAGGGAGGGATAGGCGCATCGCGCCGCGCTGACATGTTCCGGGATGGCATGCAGCTTCACAGTCACCTCCGTCACGATCCCCAGCGTGCCTTCGGCACCGATGAAGAGGCGGGTCAGGTCGTAGCCTGCGGCCGATTTCCTGGCACGACTTCCTGTCTCGATGATCTCGCCGTTGGACAGCACCACCTGGAGTGACAGGACGTTTTCCCGCATCGTGCCGAACCTCACGGCATTGGTGCCCGATGCCCGAGTGGACACCATCCCACCGATCGAGGCATCCGCCCCGGGGTCGATCGGGAAAAACAKGCCCGTGCCATGCAGGTGGTTGTTGAGCTGCTTGCGTGTCACCCCGGCCTGTACACGGCAATCCATGTCCTCGGCGTTGGTCTGCAGGATGTTGTTCATTCGGCTCATGTCGATGCATACGCCTCCCATGAGGGCACCGATGCCACCTTCGCAGGCGGTGCCGGTGCCATAGGGAATGACAGGAATGCCGTTGTGGTGGCACTGCGCCACGGTCCAGCTGACGTCATGTACGTTCTCCGGATAGACCACCATGTCAGGCGCGTGCGCCGGATGAAACGATGCGTCCTTGCCGTGCTGCTCGCGAATGGCCCGGCCCACGAGGGCATGCGGGCCGAACTTCTCCGAGATGGCCGCCAGCGTCGAAGAAAGGTTTGGAGAGCTAGGCGACATGTTCGAGGCTCCGTGCTGTGGTCACTGCGGCTTCCGGCAAAGGTGCCCTGGAAAAGAGATTTGCCTTGACGGGATCAGCGGCCGGCCTGGCGTCATGCAGCGGGCCCGTGCCAAGGTAGCTGTCGACGATGCGCCGGTCGCCGGCAATCGACGAAGCAGGTCCTTCCATGACGACGGCACCCATCTCGAGCACGTAAGCGTGGTCGGCGACTTCAAGCGCCGATCTCGCGTTCTGCTCGACAAGCAGGATGGACACGCCGCGCCCCTTGAGCAGGGCTATCGCGCGGAACACCTCCCTCACGACCAGCGGCGCCAGCCCCAGGCTGGGTTCGTCAAGCATGAGAAGGCGAGGCTTGCCCATCAACGCTCGACCGAGAGCGAGCATCTGCCGCTCTCCGCCCGATAGCGTGTGGGCCTTTTGGTCGCGTCTTTCGAGAAGCCGTGGAAACATCGCAAACACCTGTTCCAGGTCGCGCTTCAGTTCCTGCCTGGAGGCACGCCGGCTGAAGGCCCCCAAGGCCAGGTTGTCCATCACGGACATGGTGCCAAAAAGATCTCGCCTTTCGGTCACCAGGCAGAGGCCCTGACCGACGCGATGCTCGGGTCGGACATGGGCCATCGCCCGGCCTTCATAGAAAACCTCTCCCGTCGTGCGGCGCATGCCCATCAGCGACGCCAAGAGCGTGGACTTTCCCGCGCCATTGGGTCCGATCACGGTGACGACCTGTCCCGCGCGAACATGGAGCGCGATGTCGCTCAGCGCCTGCACCTTTCCATAAAAAGCACACAGGTGGCGGGTCTCGATCAGGGATTGGCTCATGTCAGGTGCCCAGGTAAGCTTCGCGCACGGTGCTGTTGTTTCGTACGGACGCAGGATCGCCTTCCGCAATCTTTTGTCCGAACTGCATGACCACGAGCCGGTCGGAAATTTTCATGATGAAGTCCATGTCGTGATCCACGATCAGGGTGGTCATGTTTTCCTGCCGTAGCGCGTCGAGCAAGACAGCCAGCTCTTCCTTTTCCCTGTGCCGAAGGCCGGCCGCGGGTTCATCGAGCAGAAGCAGCACGGGATCGCCGCACAGCGCTCGCGCGATCTCCACAATCCTTTGCTTGCCCAATGCGAGATTGCCGGCCTGTTCATGCGCGAGCTCCGCCAGCCCGCAACGCTGGAGCTGCTTCAGAGCTTCCCCGCGGATGGCCGCTTCCTCGCCTCGATTCAGACGAAGCATGGCGCGCAGCCAGCCGCCACGTCCGCGCAGGAAACAGCCCATGGCCACGTTTTCCAGCACCGACAATCCCGGCACCAGCTTGACGTGCTGAAACGTACGGGCCAGACCCAGCCGTGCAATCTGCCTGCTGGGCAGTCCTTCGATGCGAATACCGCCAAGCTGAACCTGGCCGCCGCACGGCAACAGCACACCGCTGATCAGGTGAAAAAGGGTGCTCTTGCCTGCGCCGTTCGGTCCGAGAAGCGCCACGATTTCGCCCTTGTTCACATCGAACGACACTTCGTTCACGGCGGTGAGCCCGCCAAATGTCTTTGTCGCCTTGGCGATGCGGAGGAGTTTGTCGCTCCCGCCCGTCATCCCGGTCGATCTGGGCAGGGGCCGAGCGTTGTGGAGTCCGTTCGCCATGGGCACGCCTGCGGGAAGGAAGCGGCTGAGGAATGGCCAGATGCCGCCGTTGGCGCGCGCCAGAACAAACAGCATGAGCGCGCCGAACACGATGCTTTCGAAATTGCCGGACTGGCCCAGGAGGTGCGGCAGGATGTCCTGCAGTTGCTGTTTCAGGATGGTTACCACGCCCGCACCAATCAACGAGCCAAAGATGGAGCCGGCCCCGCCCATCACGGCCATGAACAGGTACTCGATGCCCATCTGCAATCCGAACGGCGTCGGGTTCACAAAGCGCTGCATGTAGGCATAGAGCCAGCCGGAGATTCCCGCCAGCACAGCGGCCACGACGAACACGCCCGTTTTGAGGTGGAGGCTGTTGG
>NZ_JBFUHN010000043.1:0-59201 GCF_056402375.1 Variovorax sp. P4_B10
GTGCACGAGGGCACGCTGCTGGTTTGCGGCCGATCAACCAGTGCTCTGAGCGATCACGCCGATGGTGTGCTCTGCGCAGCGAAATAAAGGAGGAGGCCTGCGGCCCTAGGCCGCGCCGGGGGACATTCGCGGAGCAGAGCACACCGTCGGCGTGAGCGCGCCCTGAAGGAACTGAGGCCGGCGGAAGCTCAGTCCTCCGTTTCCTCCTCCGGCTGCGCCTGGAACATGCGCGTGAAATCGCAGCATTCCTGCGCCAGCATCACGATCGACGAGGTGAGGGCGCTGCGATGCTCGCCCTTGTGCATCGCCACGTAGCGCACCGCGGGCAGGGGCGGCGTCACCTCGATCACCGCCAGCATGCCCGCCGCCACCAGGGGTTCCAGGCACTCGCGCGGCAGGTAGCTCACGCCCAGCCCCGACACGGTGAGCCCCGTGAGCGCCACCAGGTTGCTCACCACGATCACGTTGGCAGGCTGCACGCCCTGGTCCTTCATCCACGCGTCGTAGGCGCGCCCGGTGCCCGAGCTGCTGCCCTGCACCAGCATGCGGTGCCGTGCGAGGTCGTGCAGGCGCACGGTGCCGGCGGCCTCCTGCACGACGCCCGGCTTGCACATCCAGGCGCTCTTCACCTTGCCGATGACCTTGCTCGGCAGGCGCGAGTCGGCAAAGGTGTCGGGCACGATGACCACGTCGAGTTCGTCGGCCAGCAGCTTGTCGCGCAGCTGCAGGCTGTCGTCGACGTCGGGCTCGAGGATCACCTTCGGGTAGTGTTGCTGGATCAGCCCCACCAGCCGCGGCAGCCATGTCATCGCAGTGAGTTCGGTCACGCCGATGCGGATGCGGCGCTCCACCACGCCGGGCTTTCCGAACTGCTCGACCGCGGCGTCGCGCTGCTCCAGCAGCTTCTTCGCGAGGACGAACATCTCCTCGCCCTTTTCGGTGAGCCGCGCGGTGCGCTGCCTGCGGTCGAACAGCGCGGTGTCGAACAGCAGCTCGAGTTCATGCACCCGCTTGGACACGGCGGACTGCGAGGTGTGGAGCTGGTTCGCCGCCTGCGCAAAGCCGCCCAGCTGGCCGATCCAGTACAGGGCTTCGAGCTGCTTGAAGGTCATCACGGTGGGCTTCTCCGGCTGAAAGAACGCTTTTATTCATGTGATTCGATCACAAAAAATCGCTTTTGGAAATTCATCGAGACGCCGAAGATCCGCCCCAGGCCACCGTCACTGCAAACCAAGGAATACACCATGGACTTCAAACTGCCTCTCGCCCTCGGCTTCGCCATTGCATGCGCTTGCGGCGCCGCGTCGGCCCAGGACAACGACACCCTGCGCAAGATCAAGGAAAGCGGCACGATCCAGATCGGCGCCCGCGACAGCCAGATCCCGTTCTCCTACAAGCTCAGCGCCGACAGCGCGCCCATCGGCTTCACCAACGACATCTGCCTGAAGATCGTCGATGCGGTGAAGGCCAAGCTCGGCCTCGCGAAGATCGAGGTGCGCTACACCATGCTCAACTCGACCAACCGCATTCCGCTGCTGCAGAACGGCACGGTCGACCTCGATTGCGCGACCACCACCAACACCACGCAGCGCCAGGCGCAGGTCGACTTCGCGCCCAGCCACTTCGTGACCAACATCACTGCGGCGGTCAGGAAGAACTCGGGCATCAACGCGCTCACCGACCTCAATGGCAAGAACGTGGCCACCGTCTCGGGCAGCACTTCGATCCAGCTGCTGCGCGGCGCGCGCAAGAACGGCACGATCGAGGTGACAGAGATTGCCGGCAAGGACACCTCCGACGGCTTCCTGCTGCTGTCCACCGGCCGCGCCGAAGCCTATGTGCTCGACGACGTGCAACTGGCCGGCATGATCGCCAGCGCGACCAACCCGGGCGAGTACAAGCTCCTGAAGGAGTCGCTGCGCCAGGAGCCCTACGGCATCATGCTGCGCAAGGACGACCCGCAGTTCAAGGCGCTGGTCGACGAGACGGTCGCCGGCCTGATGAAGTCGGGCGCCATCGACCAGCTCTACGCGAAGTGGTTCCTGTCGCCGATCCCGCCGAAGAACGTGAACCTCAACTTCCCGATGTCGGATGCGGTGCGCGAGATCTACAAGAACCCCAACAACAAGGGCGTCTGACACCATGGCAGCCACACGTGCGGACCTGCCACAAGGCGAGCTTCTTTCCGAGGCGCTGATGCGCGAGGTGCGGCAGCGCTTCCTGGGCATCGAGCGCGACCACCACGGCCGCGAGCGCCTGTATTTCGACAACGCCGGCGGCTCGTTCCGGCTGAAGGCGGCGGTCGAGCGCTTCGCGCAGGTCGACGCCATTCCCGACAACGCCGAGCGCATCCACGCAACGGCCGTCGAGCTGCAGGCCATGCAGGCCCGCGGCGCCGACGACCTGCGCACCATCCTCAACGCACGCGGCGGCAGCGTCTACCCCTCGCTCACCGCCTCGGGCGCCATGTTCGACATGGTGCGCGCGGTGGCCGAGCACGTGCCGGGCACGAACATGGTCACGACCGCGCTCGAGCATCCCTCGGCCTTCGACGCCATGCGCCTGTATGCCGAGCGGCTCGGGCGCGAGCTGCGCGTGGCGAAGAGCAACCCCGTCACCGGCGGCGTCGACGTGGACGCCATCGTGGGGCTGATCGACGAGAACACCTGCCTGCTCAACGTGATCCATGCGTCGAACATCTCGGGCGCCAAGCTCGACATGGAGGCCATCGTGCGCCGCGCGCGCGAGATCAAGCCCGGGCTCTACATCCTCGTGGACGCCGTGCAGCACGCGCCGCATGGCGTCATCGACCTGCAGAAGACGCCGGTGGACGGCATCAACCTTGCGCCCTACAAGTTCTTCGGCTGCCGGGGCTCGGGCTTCTCGTGGATGTCCGAGCGCGCGGCCGCGCTGCCGCACCACAAGCTGGCCGGCAAGAAGCCCGGCCACTGGGAGCTGGGCAGCTCGGCGCCGTGGCAGTTCGCGGTGCTCACCGAGATCGTCGACTACGTGGGCTGGCTCGGCGGTCATTTCACCGATGCCACCGACCGCCGCGCCCGCTTCGTGGCGGGCATCGAGCGCATCGAGCTGCACGAGCGCGCGCTGCTGGCGGCGCTGCTCGACGGCACYGCGCAGACGCCGGGCCTGCGCGCGCTCGATGGCGTGCAGGTCTTCCTCGACCATGAAGACCTCACGCAGCGCGATTTGATCCTGGGCATCGGCTTCGACGGCCTCGACTGCACGCAGGCCGTGGTCGAGTACGGCAAGCGCGGCGTCACGGTGTACGAGCGCGTGGCCAGCAGCATCTACTCGAAGCGGATGCTCGAATCCTTCGGCCTCGAAGGCACCGTGCGGGTATCGCCGCTGCACTGCCACACGGTGGCCGAGATGGAAGCCTTCCTGCGCGTGACGCGCGAGATCGCCGGGGCCTTCGCGGCCGCAGTCGGCGCGGCGTAGGCCGGCGTGCCGTTCGCCTGCCGCAGGCAGGCTGGCGATCAGGGCGGTGCGGTTGCGCGGGCCGGCCGCGATGGCCGCCCGCCCCGCCGGGTGCTACTTTCAGGTACTTACGCCCGGGCCATCGGGACTCAGATAATCCAATGAACGTCGCTCCGCGCAATGCGGAGAAGAATACGAAATGATTCGGGGAGTCTCATGTCCATCCACGGTAGCGTGCGCGCGCGTTCGTCGCCATCTGCCGGTGACCGCAGCGCGCTCTGGGCCGAGCTCAGCCAGACCAACCGGCTCTACCGTCTCGAGGTTCCGGGCGCTTCACCCAACGCCAGCATCGACGCCCTGCGCGTCGAAGGCTGGGTCCAGCGCGAGGCCGTGTCGCAGCTGTTCGAGATGCGCATCGTCTGCCTGAGCCTGCGCGCCGACCTCGCGCTCACCTCGATGATCGACCAGCCCCTCACGCTGGTCACCGTGCTGGCCRACGGCTCGCTCGGTAAACGCACGGGCCTGATCCGCGCRGTGGAGTCGCTCGGCTCCGACGGCGGCCTCGCGCGCTACCGCCTCACGCTCGTGCCCTGGCTCTGGCTCGCCACGCAACAGGGCCGCAGCCAGGTGTTCCAGCAACGCTCGGTGGCCGACATCATCGAGCGCGTGCTCGCGCCGTATGCCGACGCGGGCAGCTGGGCCTTCTCYTCCGAGGTGAACGGCTTTCTYGCCGAYGCRCCCGTTCGCACCTACTGCACGCAGTACCGCGARAGCGACTTCGATTTCTTCTCGCGCCTGCTGGCCGAAGAGGGCCTGGCCTGGCGCATCGAGGAAGACGAGAAGGCGCCCATGGGSCACAAGCTCGTGATCTTCTCCGCGAACGATGCRCAGCCCGCGGACCYCGGTTCGCCCATYCGCTTTCATCGCAAGAGTTCGCAGGAGCGCAGCGACGCCGTGCAGGCGCTGGTGCGCCGCATGCGGCAGTCGGTGGCGCAGGTGCACCTGAGCGCATGGAACGTTGACGGCAAGCGCCAGTTGGCGGGCAGCGCCGCCGCGCGCTTTGCGGTGGGCGGCAAGAACGCGCCGCGCATCGAGTACGACGACGTGCTCGGCCTGAACGACCGCAGCCGCGGCTGGGACAGCAACCGCACGCTCGAACGCTATGCCGGCCTGACGATGGAAGCGGCCGAATGCCGCGCCGACGTGATGCTCGGCCACAGCACCGTGCGCACGCTGCGCGCCGGCACCCGCATCGATGTCGACGACGCGCCCGCGCTCGGCCTGCAGGCAAAACCCGCGCTGCTGCTGGACACCGTCGAGCACGTGGGCATCAACAACCTGCCGAAGGACACTGCTGCATCGATTGCTGCGCAGTTGGGCGATCTGTCGGAGCATCTCGTGTTCGACAGGCCTTGTGCATCCGTCACCTCCGAAGCCGACGTGTTCGGACTCGTGCCGACGGCCACGGGCAGCGCGCAACAGGGGGCGAACGATGTCCGCCCGCAGGCGCAAAGCCTCAAGGCCGCGCAGGCCCTCGGCTATGCCAACAGCTTCTCGGCCGTGCATGTGGAGCGCCCCTGGCGGCCCGTGCTGGCGGCCGCCGACGGCGCGCGTCTGCACGCCAAGCCCACGGCCAGCGGCGTGCACAGTGCCGTCGTGGTCGGCCCCTCAGGCGAGACCTCGCCCAACGGTGCCGACGAGCTCTACTGCAACGATCGCGGCGACGTGCGCGTGCGATTCCACTGGCAGGCCGATTCGACCGGCAACGGCGGGAACGGCAACGACAGCGGCAACGGTGGCAACGGTGGCAACGCGCAGGACAACCGCAGCACCCGCTGGATCCGCGTGGCCCAGCGCCAGGCCGGCCCCGGCATGGGCTGGCAGTGGCTGCCGCGCATCGGCCAGGAGGTGCTGGTGAAGTTCGTCGACCTCGACGTCGACCAGCCCGTCATCGTCGGTGCGGTGTACAACGGCCGCGGCGACGGCGGCATCGCGCCCACGCCCGGCGGCGCAGCGCGCAACCAGGAACGCCCCGGCGAAGGCGGCGGCCAAGGCCAGGAGGCCGATGTCTTTGCGCAGGCCCGCAACGGATCGCCCAGCGCGCAGGCCAACCTCGCCGCCGGCAACGCCCCGGCCTGGCACGGCGCCAGTGCCGACGACAAGGGGCATCGCAACGCGGCCGCACTGAGCGGCTTCAAGACCAAGGAGTTCGGCGGCACCGGCTTCAGCCAGTTGGTGTTCGACGATTCCAATCAACAGTTGCGCGTGCAGTTGCATGCGAGCACGGCGCACAGCCAGTTGAACCTGGGGCATCTGATCCATCAGGCGGACAACTTCCGCGGCAGTTTCCGCGGCCAGGGGCTCGAGCTTCGCACCGACGGCTACGCGGCACTGCGCGGCGGCAAGGGCGTGCTGCTGAGCACGTACCACGGCGCGGGCGGGCAGCGCCTCGAGCCGGTCGGCGACTTCGCCGCGGGCATGGCGCTGCTGAAGCAGGTGCAGCAGTTGGGGCAGGCGCTGAGCGAGGCGGCGATGAAGCACGAGACCGTGCAGCTGGCCGGGCACGTCGGTGCCGACAAGGCCAACGATTCGCGGCTCGACAAGGAGCGTGCGCCGTACGCGGCGATGCAGCATGCGGCGAGTGGCATGGTGACGGGCGATGCGTTGGATGCGGCGTATGCGGATGCATCGGACAAGTCTGTCGCTACTGGCGATGGCAAGGTGCCGCACACGACCGATGCGGTGGTTGCACTGGCGGCGCGCGGCGGCCTCGCGATGGTGGCCGGGCAGCAGCTTCAGATCGTGGCCGGCGAGACTGCCACGCTGGCCAGCGGTGGGGATATCAACCTGGCGCTGGCGGATGTGCTGAGGGTGCACAGCGGGCAGGCCATCGGGCTGCTGGCTGGGGCGCAGAAGGCGGATGCCGAGGCGGGGTTGTCGATCATCGCGGGCAGCGACGACCTGGAGTTTCAGGCGCAGCACGACGAGCTTCGGGTACAGGCCAAGGATGCGCTGAAGATTGCGAGCACTGACAAGACGGTGGAGTTCGCGGCGCAGAAGAAGATCCGTTTTGCGACGGCGCAGGGTGCGTCGATCACGCTGCAGAACGGGGACATCACGTTCGAGTGTCCGGGCAAGATTACTTATCACGCGGTGCAGCGGAAGCTGGCAGGGCCGACGAGTCTCCAACACCCTCTTCCCGTGAACCCCGACGCCGCGCCATTCCAGCGCAAGTACGTCATTCGACGTGCCACCGACAACCAGCCGATTCCTCATCAGAAATATCGAATCACCATGGACGATGGCCGCACCATCGAAGGTGTCAGCAACGACAAAGGCGAAACGGAGTTTGCCAAGTCCGACGGCATTCAAAACGTGGTGATTGAACTCTTGTACGACCGCGCATGACCAACCAGGAACTCGATACGCAGGCGCCGACAACATCCCCCGGGATGGACACAAGCGACGTTCATGCCGGCTTCCTGCCCGGCCTCGTCATCTTCGTGCATGGCGTCAATTCCGATGGCGAGTGGTACGAGCAGTGCGAAGAGGGATTGATTGACGGCCTCAACGAACGTCTTGGCTACAGCCGTGCCTGGCTTTCGGATCGGGCGCTGCTGCGCAAGGTGGAGTACAAGCCCGAACTTACCGCTGAAGGCGGCGTAGATTTTGGGTTGAGCGGCGACAACTTCATCGCCGATCCCGGCCGCTCCCCGGTGATCCGGTTCCGCTGGGGCTACAAAGCCGCGGGACAGGATGGCACCGAGACCATCGATGAGAAAAAAGAATACGCCGGCAAGATCTACCTGAACGAGCTCGACGCCTGGGGTGGCGGCCCATTCCAGAACGGCACGTCGGCCTTGCCTTACATGTGGGGCAAGGGTCTCGATGACCGCCTGTTCTGGTGGATCTACGCCAACATGCTGCCGGTGGAGGGGCGCGACGTGTATGCCTGCCCGCCACGCACCTACTACGCGCATGCGGCGCACCGACTCAAAGAGCTCATCAAGGCCATTCGCAAGAAGCAGCCCGACTGCCCGATTACCGTGGTTTGCCACAGTCAGGGCAACATGGTCACACTGGGTGCAGCCATGCTGGGCATCGCGGATGGTGCGTTGGCCGACACCTACATCCTGGCCAATCCGCCCTACAACCTCGACTCCAGCACCATGGATGCGTTGTCGAACTCTGAAGGATTCAATTTCGAGGGTAACGCTGGCGGTGTCACCAGCGAGGCCCGGCAGGAAACGTTCAAGAACTTCTTGCAGGCAGTGGTGGACCGCTTCAACAAGGCGCACCAGAAACTCGAAGACATCAACGACAGGCAGCACAGCCAGGACCCCGAGACGGGAAAAGATCTCTTTGTCTTGAACGACATGGGCGATGCATCGGACACGCCTTATCCCTATGTCCAGGGAGAAGACCGCGACAACCGCGGCCGCGTGTTCCTCTATTGCAACCCGCACGATCAAGTCATTGGCGTCACGCCAGTGCAGGGCATGGGGTGGCAGGGCGTGAGCAAGGCACAGCGTGACAAGCTCGATATCAACAAGCGCTTTTATGTTCGGGTGTGGGCACAACCCAAGACCGGCGGCCGGGCTGGCAGCAGCTTCCAGGTCGGCAGTCCCGACTGGAAGCAGTACAACTACCTCGAAGACAACCACAGCAAGCGATTCTGGAATCCGCCGGCACCGTTGGCCCGCTACCGACTGTCGTACAACGAGAAGCAGAGCTTCGTCTCCAAGGTGATCACGACGGTGACTGCACCTCTGCTGATCGTCGCCACGCGCCTGGTCAACGTGCGCATCAACGACGATCCGAAAAAGGGCTGGACGGTGAGCATCAACGCGCCGGAGTTGCCGGATCCCCTTGTGCCCATGAGTCGGCGTACAGCCAACCCCAGCGTGGACGACGCGGCCGACTACAAAGGTCGACGCGACAATGACTTCGACGAGGGCAAAGACCCGGCGCGGGGCTATGTGAACAAGGACGGCAACTTCGGCAAAGCGCACGGCGTGGATGGCAGCGGGGATGCCAGTACCGAATCGGGTCTGCGCTACGAGATCAATGCCCGCTTGAAGATGGAGCAGGCGGCGGGCCGGCTCGGCAAAGCCGAGGGCGACATGAAGACCCAAACCACCATATTCCTGAAAGAAAACCCCAACGCCACCGATCACTCGACCATCGTGGGTAACGCCATGCATGCGCGGAAGGCCATTGCTTATGACGTGGCCATCGGCTGGGTCAATCCGTCGGAGATCACGGATGCTTACCTTGAGAATCTGAGGCAATTTGCGGATTGGCGGTATCTCAACAAGAACCGTCTCGACACCCTGAAGTTTTTTGACTATTTCAATCAAGGCTTTTTCAACGGTCATCAACTTTTCCGCACCTACGACATGAAGCACATGGCTGACAACGCCCCCAAGATCGTAGACAAGCGCAAGAGCAACTTCGTTGCGGATATTCATTGATGAACGCACGCCGCACTTTGATGCTGGGAGCCACCATGGGAATGCTCGATTTCTTGGGTTTGAACAAGCAGGCAAGCGCCCAAACTGCGAAGGCGACGAATCCTGCAAGCTCGACGTTCTCACGCAACGGTGGCTGGCCGCAGGGCGCAGTAGCACAGTTGATCGCGGGCAATGTAATCACGCCGCTGCGACACATCGGCTATTCCGCGGATTACTTCCTGGCGCAGTTGTTGGCGCTCAACCCCGAGAACACCCCGCCGAAGCCATTCAGAGCAACGGTAGTCAATACCTCAGGCGAAGTAACTATGGATGACTATGTTGATACCTATATCACCGACCTCGCGGGCAGCTATTCCCTACCGGTGAGCTATTACAACCAGACCGTCGAGGGCTATCACATGGCCCTGTGGAATGGCGCGAAGATGAATGGTTTGCAGGTCGTCACCTCGTTGCCCGAAAGTCTGACAGCCGAGCAAACGCAACAGATCTGGTTTCACGCCTACCTTCACTATGGCGAAACCTCTAAACCAGCGGTGACTTCTGCCTCCGGCCTGTCCGGCTGGAACAGCCTGTCAGCGACGTGGAACCTGATCGCCACACCCGAAGCCAAGGCCGTCTGGCTCACCAGTTCGGACGCGCCTAGTCGCCCTAAATACAAACAGCCCAACGAGTCCGGCGTGCAATTGATCGTGGGCCATCCAGGCTACGAGAGCGGGCGCAAGCCGCTGGCCTACTTCACCGCCCCTGCCGTCGTCAAAAACAACGACGCCAAACCCAGCTATCCTCAGGAGCGCAAACGCATTGCCGCCTTGCGCGAGTCGGTCGAGCAGGTCTGTGCGGCAGCGGGCCTGACCCCCGCAGATATCGGCACCGTCATGCGCGACAGCGGCAGGGGTTCGCGCGAAGCCGCCGCGCGCCTGTCGGACACCGCCGCCGCACTTTCTCCTTTGGCGCCCAAGCTCGACATATTGAAGGACACACTGGACATGACCTCGTTGCTGGGCGACCTCGGCGCATCGACAGTGAACTACTCACTGCTGATGGCCGCCTTTGCCTGCCACGAGCGCAAGCATCCGGTGCTGTATCTGTCCAGCCGTGATCCTGAAGCAGGGCGCGCCGTGCTGGTTCTGCCGTCGCCCGACTATTCAGTCACGGACGAAGCCCGGCGCGATCGACTGATCAAGTACGGCAAGCAAACAAACCGCCCCTGGTGGGGTGAGCGCAAAGATGGCAAGGCGGATTACTGATGAATGTGCTCCTCGGTGCAAGTCTTCTTCGCGGCATGACAATGGGCGTGTTGCTGATCGTTGCTTTGGCTGGCTGCGCCACCCACTCGTCAGACAAGCAGTACACCAACACGGGCTATGACGATGCGAACTACGACTTGCGGCTCTGCTGGAAGAAATTCGTTCTTCGTCGTGCGACCGACAACCGCCCGATGCCCAAGGAAAAGTACGAGATTCGGGACATCCACGATGTCCTGGTGAGCACTGGCGTCACCAACGAAAAGGGAGAGACCGTGCCCGTGCGCTGCCACCCTGATGGTCCTCTCAAGATGGTTCCGGTGTATCGGCGGTAGACACTTGGGCCGGGTCCGCTACGCGACCTTCCCCGCGCTATCCAACGAGCGCGGAGGACAAGCTCTCTTGGGAACCAGCCCTCAATCAATCGACTACGAGAAGCAAGGGGCTCTTCCAGAATGAGCGCAACCATGGAGCCAGCCCTTGACTTGGCCTCGGGCAACACGCGCAGGTCCGGCTTTTGGCCGCGTGCGTTGGCAATTGCTTCCTGCGCACTGCTGGCCGGTTGCGGGAAAAAGATGGTGCCGGCTTCGGTTGGGGGATACAACCACATGAGCAACTGGAGCAACGCAATGCGCATCGACACGTTGGTTCAACGAATGTACCTGTGCGAATTGTTCTGGCAGCAACCCGAGTTGAGCAACAACCTCCACAGCGACCATGAGGCACTGCGCGCCTTGATGGCTTAGCTCGCCGCAGCAGGAACGACAGATGACCTTGCGAAATTGGCTGCTTCCCTTCGTGCTTCTTGCATCCTTGGCTACGACAGGTTGCGCCCTCGGCCGCGCCGACACGGTTCCAGCGTCGGTCAGCGGCGTCAACTACACCGACCAGGACATCCGCTACCGGCTGTTCGACCCGAAGGATCCGAAGCAGACCGTGGTCGCTTCCGAAGAGATCGGCCCTTTTGCTGCGGGAGGTGTGATCTGCTGCTATGACGTGCCGAAGACCTGGGCGCCCGGCATCCAGGTCGGCGTGATCTTGCAGAGCTACGACAACAGGGCGGGCGACTACCGGCCGCGCCAGACCTTCATCGTCGATCTGCCGCCCTACGACAAGAGCGGCAAGGCGGGTGATGTGTGGTTCATCAACTATCCGGACGGCACGGTGGGCGTGGTCTCAACGGCTTACCGACCCAACGGCGACGAGTGGCCCGGGAAGATCAAGGGGTGGCCCAAGCCTTCGCTGGCCTTTCAGCGGGAGTTGTGGGAGCGGGATATGAGGCTGGCGCAGGAGAGCCTCAGAGCGAGCAAGAAATCCATGGATGAGTTCGATCAAGACCCATCGGCGTCTCTCAAAAAGAAGTGGGACTTCTATTTGGAAGAGAAGAAGCAAAAGCGGCCACCCAAAGAGCTTCAGATGTTTACTGGTCCAGCCGACCCGGAATTCCTCATCCATGAGCGCCAGTGGAAGGAGAAGTCGCTGCAGTACTCCCGCGAAAAGGTCGAGCACCTTATGAAGGTGAGGCCATGACAGCGCAGCTTGATTCCTCTCTTGATGAGCTTTCCTTTTCAGATCTCTTGAATCGAGAACGATTTTTTGGAGAGGATCAGAGTGAGCGCATAAAGAGAAATTACGAGATAGGTCGAGAGTTGCGCTCCATAGGCCAGCCCGGAAAATCCTGCGATGTGAACCTCTTCATGGGCTTCTTCTTCGACGGCACCCACTTCTTCAAGGTGTATGTGCTCGGTGTCGGAACACCCTTCAGGCAGGTGAACGACAGCGGCACCGGCAAGGACGCGCTGCTGGGCAATGCCACGGCCCTGTACGGCGAGCGCCGCATCCTGTGGGCGTTGACGGCCTGATCCGTGCGGCAGGGCGATGCCACGCTCTCCCCCGGAACGGATACGGCCGCGGGACGCCAGCCCCGATGCACGGGCGCGCACGCGCGGCATGCCGCGCGCTTCTTGCCAGGTTGCCATGAATGCTTAAGCAGCGTTCGTGTCGAGGCAGGAAGCAAACTTAAATCTTCCTGGTTAACGACCTTCGAGGCAGGCGTTTCCTGTTCAAAAAAAATGTGCCAAAAGGCCTGCCGAACCTCTGGCGCGACGCTTCTCGCTGGTATGGTCGTGCGCGCAATTCAGCGCCACGCCACCACGCCCCTTGTCGACGCATTGGGCAACTCACATGCCCATTCGTCACACCCGAATCTTTCCGCGCTACGCGTTCTATTGCGTGCTGGGCGGCCTCGCCGCGATCTATGTCTTTTGCGCCATGATGCTGGTGCCGGCAAAGATCTACATCCTTCCTTATCTCATCACACCGGACTTCGTTCGCTACAAGGGCGCCTTCTTCGTGCTGGTGCTTGCGATTCCGGCCGCGATCTACCTGATCTGCTGGAAGGGCAGCGACTTCTTCGCCTGGTGGCGCACCCCGCAGGCGTTGACCGTGGACGCGCACGGCCTGCAGGCCGGCACGAAGATCCTTGCCTTCGCCGACGTGACGCGGCTGCGGCATCGCCACAACCGCAACCACCTGCTGCTCACCACCCGCAACGGCAAGACGCAGCGGCTGCGGCTCGATCTGTGGGACGACGCCTCCGCGCTGGTTGCCGAAGTGGAAGACGCCGTCAGCGAGGTGCTGCGGCACGACGTCGAGCGGCGCCTGCATGAGGGCGACACCGTGGCTTTCGGCGCGCTGGAACTGAATGCGGAAGGCCTGCTGCACAAGGGCCAGCTCATCGCCTGGTCGAGCATCGACACCATCCGCACCCAGTCCGACGCCGAAGACATGGATGTCGACGAGCACCTGGTGATCGTCGCCAACGGCAAGACCCGCAAGATCGATCGCTCGAAGATCGACAACGAGCCGGTGTTGATGGCGTGCCTCATGCAGCGCCTGCCGTCGGCCTGAGCTTTTGTCTTCGTTCTTTCTTTCTTTCTTCAACCACTCCGACGCACAGCGACTCAGAAAAAAATGGAAATCTACAGCTCCGCCAGCCAACAGGAAAAAACCCGTCAGGACCGCCCTGTCTTCTACTCCCGTCCGCGACTGATCGCCGGCGCCATCCTCTGGGTGGTGGTGGCGTGCGTGCTGGCCGTGCTTTGCATTCGCGCGCAGGACAAGAACATCGGCATCCTCATTGGCGCGGCGTTCGGTTTGCTCGCCGCGTGGCTGGCCGTCAAGTGCATCCGGCAGCTGGGCAACATCGAGACGCCCGCCTTCGTCATCGGCCACCAGGGCCTGACTTTCGAGAACGGCCTGCTGATTCCGTGGCAGAACATCGTCGAGAACATCTGGGTCAACCAGAACTACATGGGCATTCCCATCGGCAAGCAGATCCAGATCAAGACCGACCTGCCCAAGCCGAAGGCCCGCGTGCTGCGTCGCGCGACCGCGCTGCAGATTTCGGGCGATGAATACCTCGCCCTGTGCGACGCCTACCGTTGATGCCGGCGGCGATGACAGATGTGTGACAGCACTGTCATATTGCGCCAGTAGGATGTTTCTCAGCCCCGCTACAGAGGGTCTGAGGAGCATGAGATTTGGAAATTCGAAAACTGATCGCGCCGGTGCTGGCCGTGGTCCTGCTGGCTGCGGTCGGGTCCGGCGTCTGGTATTCGAACACCCGCCTGCACGATGAGTCGGCCACCGCTGCCGCCGCGCGGATCGAGCAGGGGAAGCAGGTCACGCTGCGCGGCTTGATCGGCTCCGAGAAGGAAACCTTCTTCGCCGACCCGCGCGTGCAGAAGGCGCTGGCCGCGCAGGGCATCACCGTCACGGTCGAGAAGGCCGGCTCGCGGGCCATTGCGAGCCGCTACGACGCCAGCAAGTTCGACTTCGGCTTTCCCTCGGGCGCGCCCGCTGCGCAGCAGCTCAAGTCGCTGGCCAAGGCGCCGAACGTCTTCAATCCGTTCTACACGCCCATCGTGCTGGCGAGCTGGCGGCCCATTGCCGAGATCCTGGTCGCCAACGGCATCGCCGCGAAGCAGGGCGAGTTCTACTACGTCGTCGACCTGCCTGGCCTGATGGCGATGATCGAGAAGGGCACGCGCTGGAAGGAGCTCAAGGCCAGCAGCGCCTTCTCCACCAGCAAGTCGCTGCTGGTCAATTCGACCGACGTCCGCACCTCCAATTCGGCCGCGATGTACCTCGCGCTCGCCAGCTACCTCGCCAACAGCCAGCAGATCGTGCAGAGCCAGGAGGACGTCGACCGCGTGCTGCCCGTCGTCGCGCCGCTGTTCCTGCGCCAGGGCTTCCAGGAGCAGTCGTCCTCCGGGCCGTTCGAGGACTACCTCGCGCTCGGCATGGGCAAGGCGCCGCTGCTCGTGGCCTACGAATCGCAGATGGTCGAGTTCTGGCTCAAGAACCCCGACAAGCTCAAGAACGACATGGTGCTGCTCTACCCCCGGCCCACGGTCTATTCGAAGCATGTGCTGGTGCCCTACACGCCCGGCGGCGCGCGGCTGGGCGCGGCGCTCGAGAACGATCCGGTGCTGCGCGAGCTGGCGCACGAATACGGCTACCGCACCGGCGGCGACACCAAGGGCCCCGAGACCTGGGCGCAGCGCGGCGTGAAGGTGCCTGAGGTGCTGGTCGACGTGATCGATCCGCCCAGCTTCGAGTGGCTCGAACGAATGATCGCGGGCATCGAAGCCCGCTTCAAGTAATGAACCAAGGAACTCCCATGAACGCGCCTGTCGCCGCAACCACCACCACCTTTGCCGCTGTGGACTCCGCGCCGGTCCAGCTCCTGCCCCCGCAGGCCTTCACGCTGGAGCCGCCCGTCGCCGTCGCGGTGGTGCCGGTGGAGTCCGCCAGCGGCAAGGTGCGCCTGAAGCCCGAGGACGTGGCCGAGCTCGACGCGCAGGTGGCGCGCTTCATCGACGACATCACCTCGCACGACAGCCAGCATCCGCAGTTCAAGGAAGCGGTGGAACGCATCCACTCGATGGGCAACAAGGACATCGAGGCATCGGCCTCCGTGTCCAACCGCATGCTCGACCGGCCTGTCGGTTCGCTGCGCAACGGCCTGTTCGACAAGGGCGCGCAGATCGGCCAGTCGCTGATCGACCTGCGCCGCCAGGTGGAAGACCTCGACCCCTCGAAGCAGGGCGACCTGTTCTCGGCCCGCAAGCTGCTCGGCATCATCCCGCTGGGCAACAAGCTGCTGGCCTACTTCGAGCGCTACCAGTCGTCGCAGACGCACCTGAACGCGATCATCGAATCGCTCAAGCGCGGCAAGGACGAGCTCTTGCGCGACAACACCGCCATCGAGCAGGAAAAGGTCAATCTCTGGACGCTGATGGAGCGGCTCGAAAAATACGTGCACATCGGCAAGGCGCTCGACGGCCAGCTCGATGCCAAGGCGCGCGAGCTGGAAGCCACCGACCCTGAAAAGGCCCGCGTCGTGCGCGAGGAAATGCTGTTCTATTCGCGCCAGAAGGTGACCGACCTGCTGACCCAGCTCGCGGTGAACATCCAGGGTTATCTCGCGCTCGACATGATCCGCAAGAACAACCTCGAGTTGATGAAGGGCGTCGACCGCGCCACCACCACCACGGTGGCCGCCTTGCGCACCGCCGTGATCGTCGCGCAGGCGCTGTCCAACCAGAAGCTGGTGCTCGACCAGATCAGCGCGCTCAATGCCACCACGGGCAACCTGATCGCCAGCACCAGCGAGATGCTGCGCGACCAGAGCAGCGCCATCCACCAGCAGGCCGCGTCGAGCACCATCGAGATCGCCAAGCTGCAGCAGGCCTTTGCCAACATCTACCAGACCATGGACACGATCGCCGACTTCAAGAGCAAGGCGCTCGACTCCATGCAGACCACGGTGGACACGCTGACCAGCGAAGTCGCCAAGAGCCGCACCTACCTGGACCGCGTGCGCCGGCAGGAAACCACCGAGGCGCTGCAGCAGCCGCGCGGCGAGGTCGCGCTGTGATCCTGTCGCGCGTGCGTCGGTTGCTGGCAATCGCCTTGCTGGCGCTGGGCCTCGCGGCCTGCGGCCAGGAAGAATCGCAGGCCACGAAGAGTGCACCGGCGGCGGTGCCGGATGCTGCCTTCACCATCCTCGCGGGCTCGGAACTGAAGGACCTGGAAGGCCCCATCGTCGATGCCGCGAAGGCCGCCGGCGTGGAGGTCAAGCTCTCGTATGCGGGCACGCTGGACATCGTCGAGCGCATCAACGCCGGCGAGCGTTTCGATGCGATCCTGCCCCCCAATGGCGCCTATCCCGCGCTGGCGCTGCAAGCCAGGCCGCTGGCGCGCGACAAGCTCTTCTATTCGCGCATTGCGCTCGGCGTGAAGAAGGCCAAGGCCGCCCAGCTCGGCTGGAACAAGCGCCCGCCCGGCTGGGCCGAGATCGCCAAGGCCGCGGGCGACGGCCAACTGCGCTACGGCATGACCAATGCCATCAGCTCCAACACCGGCATGAGCGCGCTCTTCGCGGTGGCCTCGGCGCTGGCCGGCAAGACCGAAGACCTGGCCGCGCAAGACGTGGACGAGAAAACGCTGAAGGCCTTCCTCTCCGGCCAGAAGCTCACTGCGGGCAGCTCGGGTTGGCTGGCCGAGGCCTACATCAAGGACCCGTCCGCCATCGACGCCATGGTGAACTACGAGGCCGTGATCCTGCGCGCCAACGAGAAGCTGCCCGCGGCCGACCAGCTCGTGCTGATCTACCCGCGCGACGGCATGATTTCGGCCGACTACCCGCTGATGCTGCTCAACGCCGACAAGCGCGAGGCCTACACGCAGCTGGTGTCTACGCTCAAGGCCGCGCCCTTCCAGCGCGATGCGTTGTCGGCAGCCTTCCTGCGTCCGGCCAATCCCGAGGTGGCGGCATCGAGTACCTTGCCTACCGCCGCCGTGGCCGAGCTGGGTTTTCCCAACCGGCTGGAGGTGATCGATGCGGTGCTCGGCACCTACCAGTCGCAATGGCGCAAACCCGCGACCTCGATCTTCGTGCTCGACCTCAGCGGTTCGATGCAGGGCAAGCGCCTGGCCTCGATGCGCGAGGCGTTGAAGCTGCTCTCCGGCGCGGATGCTGCCACCACCGCCAGCGCGCGCTACAGCGCCTTCCAGAGCCGCGAGCGCGTGGTGCTGATCACCTTCGCAAGCCGGGTGTCGCCGCCCGTGTGGGTGCGCTTCGATGCGGACAGGATCGATGCGGCCCGCACCGAACTGCGCCGCCTGGCCGACGGGATGACGGCCGACGGCGGCACGGCGATCTACTCCGCGCTGGCCGCCGCCGAAGACCTCGCGCGCCAGGAGCAGCAGCGCGAGCCCGATCGTTTCGTGAGCATCGTGTTGCTGACCGACGGCGAGAACAATTCGGGCCTGAAGGTCCACGAGTTCCGCGACCGCTACGCCAACGGCTTGCCGGCGCGCATCTTCCCGATCCTGTTCGGCGAGGCCAATGCGTCGGAGATGCAGCAGATCGCGCAGCTCTCGGGCGGCCGCGAGTTCGACGGCCGCAAGCTGCAGCTCGGCCAGGTGTTCAAGGAAATCCGGGGCTACCAGTGATGCCGGAGCGTTCGCTCAAACTGCGGGCGCTGCTGTTTCTCTACGGCAACGCCAACATCCTGGGTTGCGCGCTGGCGTTGCTGGGGCCCGCGTTGCTGTTTGCCGGTGTCATCGACCGCGGGTGGCTGCTGATCACCGCGGGCCTGTATGTCGCCGGCTGGCTGCTGGGCCGCAAGGCGCCCGAACTCGAGCGCCAGATCGAAGACACCCTGAGCGTGGAACAGACGCTGGAGCGCCTCGACCGCGTGGTCGCGCAGGCGCAGCCGCACCTCACCGAGGACATGCGCAAGAGCCTCGACAGCGTGCGCGGTTCGGTGGGCGAGGTGCTGCCCCGCCTGGTGGGTGCACGCTCGAACGGCGACGACCTGTTCACCGTGCGCGAGACCGTGCTGCGCTACCTGCCCGAAACGCTGGCCAACTACGTCGCGCTGCCGCCCGCGTTCCGCATCACCCATGCGGTGAAGGACGGCAAGACGGCGCGCCAACTGCTCGGCGAACAGCTGGGCCTGCTCGACGGCAAGCTGCGCGAGATCGTGGCCAACGTGGCCTCCAGCGATGCAGCCGCGCTGGTGGCCAATGGGCAGTTTCTGGAGAAGAAGTTTCGCCAGCCGGATTTCCTCGCCGGTTAGGGCGAGAAATGCCGCGGCGTCTCGCTGACGACCCGCGCGTGGGCGATGTGCCCCGCGCCGGCCCGCTGCAGGCCGTTGACGCCCGCCGCGTCGTACCGGGACACGGTCTGCTCGCCGTCCAGGTCTTCCGTCAGCATCAGGCCGGTCTCCAGCAGCAGCGCATCGAGCGTCGCCGGATCGAAGCCCGAGAGAAAGGCCTCGCCGACAGAATACACATCGCTGCGCAGCTTGCGGAACCCCTCGGTGCCCAGATGGCCGGGTTGCAGCGCCGCTTCGTCGATGTAGGTGAAGACCAGTTCGCTCCCCGCCGGCGCAACGGTGGCGATGGCGCGCAGCGTCGCGAGGTTGGCCTCGCGCGTGAGGTACACGGTGACGCCGAGCCACGAGAAGAAGGTGGGCTGTGTCGGCTGGAAGGACGATCGCACGAGGGCCGACTGCAGCGTCTCCTCGGACAGGTCCGCCGCCACGAAATGCACGTCGTCGGATTCGGCGATGCCGCAGTGCCGCAGGCGCTCGCGCTTCAACTGCTGCGTCGCGGGGTGGTCCACCTCATAGATCTGAAGCCCTTCGGCCCACGCCGGGCGGCGGCAGAGAAAACTGTCGAAGCCCGCGCCGATGAGCACGTACTGCGTGATGCCGCGCGCGACCGCGGCCTCCAGCATGTCTTCGGTGTAGCGGCTTCGCAGGACGACGCCGGGATAGGCTGCGTTCGCGCGCATCGCGGCGTCCAGCACCTTGGCCGGTGAGGCTTCGGCGCGCAGCGCGGGGTCCAGCCGCGCCATCGCTCGCTCGCGCAGGCCGGCCTGCACGGACTCCGGCACCAGGCGGTCGCCCCACGGGTCGTCCAGCAGCGGCGCGGGATCGCTGCGTGTGTGAAGCGATCGCATCAGCGAGGTGACGAGGGCGGTCTGGCTGGCTTTCGAGGGGGTCATGGGCGAGGTTCCGAAGTCGAGGGGCGCGAAGTATCGGTCACAGGAATGCCGGCGACCGGCTGCACCGCATCGTCCACGCTCCACGACGCATAGACCGCCGCGGACAGGTCGGGCGAATTCACCTTGGCCAGCAGGTCGCGCACGTCGTCCTTCACGCGCGCCAGCGACAGCCGCGCGCCGCGCACGCGCACATACGCGGCGAAGTCGCAGAGGGCTTCGATGGCGGTGGCATCGAGGTCGGGCGACTCCTCCAGGCTCAGCACCATGCGCTGCAGCGCCGGCGTTGCGTCGATGCGGGCGTGGATCGATGCGAACACCGCATCCGCGTTGCCGAAGAAGAGCGGCACCTCGGGCCGCGCGATCAGCACGCCCGGCGGCACCACCGCCTCGGGGTGGCGGCCGGTGTCGACATAGTCGTGGCTCTGGCCCAGGCGGCCGAGCCAGCTCACGGTGGTGCGCGAGAAGCCGTGCAGCAGCAAGAACAGGCTGACGCCGATGGCGGCCAGCAGGCCATCGAGCACGCCGAGCAGCAGCACCGCGGCCACCGCCACCAATGCGACCAGCCGGTCGCGCCGCCACTGGAAGTACGGCCGCAGTGCGGCCGGGTTCAGCGTGTGGCTGACCGCATGGATCACGATGGCGGCCAGCAGCGGCTCGGGCGTGTGGGCGATCCAGGGCAGCAGCGTGAGCACGGCCAGCAGCACCACGAGGCCCGCCACGATGCCCGCGGCGCGGCTTTGCGCACCGGCCGATTCGTTGGCCGAGGTGGCCGAGTAGCCCGCGCCCACTGGCATCCCCTGGAACAGCGCGGAGAGCAGGTTGGCGCCACCGAGCGCGAGCAGGTCGCGGTTGGTCGACACGCTGTCGCCGTGGCGCATCGCAAAGGTGCGGATCGAGCCATAGGACTCGGCGTAGAGGATCAGCGCCATCGCAAAGGCCAGTTCGCCCAGGCCCAGCCACTGGGCACGGTCGAGCTGCGGCATGCCGGGGTGCGAGAAGTCGAGCGAGATCGGCCCGACCGCCGCCACGCCCCAGGCGCGGCACAAGCCGCTCGCATCGAGCGCAATGCCGCACACGATCACCAGCAGCGCCGCCGGCACCGCACGCCAGCGCGCCAGGCCGCGCAGCAGTGCGAGCGCGACCAACGCCATGGCTGCGCCGGCCAGGTTCCAGTGGCGCCACTCTGCAGCAAGGCCTGCGATGAGCCGGAAGAAATCGCTGTGCGTCGGCTGCACTGCCAACACTTTCGGCAACTGCTTGACCACGATGGTCAGCGCCAGTCCGAGCGCGAAGCCGCGCAGCACCGGCTTGGCGATCAGGCTAGACACGGCGCCGAGCTTCGCGATTCCGGCGATGACGAAGAACACGCCGGCCAGCAGCACGATGCCGGCTCCCAGGGCCAGCCGCGTTGCGGCATCGACGCCGGGAATCGAGGTGGTGGCGGCGAACAGTACCGCGGCCGACGACGAGGTTGCGGAGACGATGGCGAAGCGGCTGCCGCCGAAGAGGCCGTAGACCAGCAGCCCCGCGAAGAGCGCGATCACGCCCGCCTGCGGCGGCAGCCCCGCGATGCCCGAATAGGCCACGGCCTCGGGCAGCAGCAGGCCCGCGATGGACAGGCCCGCCACCAGGTCGGCGATGCCCGGTCTGGCGGTGGTGCTCTCTTGGCGGACTTCCTCGGACATCGATCTCCCTTGCCGACACGCTGTGCGGCACAACGGAACGAACGCTAGCAGGTTCTGGCGGACCTGGGCCTGACGGCACCGGTCCCGCTAGACTGGCGCGCATGAACGCTTCTCACCGTCGACCCGTTCCGTTGGCCAAGGCCTACCGCCTGCTCAATCACGGGCCCACCGTCCTCGTGAGCGCCGCGCACGGCGGGCAGCGCAACATCATGGCAGCTGCCTGGGCGATGCCGCTCGATTTCGATCCGCCCAAGGTGGCCGTGGTGCTCGACAAGAGCACCTGGACGCGCGTGCTGCTCGAAGCGGCCGGCACGTTCGCGCTGCAGGTGCCGACGCGCGCGCAGCTCGACCTGACGGAGGCGCTGGGCAACAGCTCGGGCCGCGACATCGTCGAGCGGGCGGGGCACGACAAGTTCGCGGCCTATGGCCTGCAGACTTTCGCGGGCGTCGCCACCGGTGCGCCGCTGCTGGAAGACTGCGCGGCCTGGCTCGAATGCCGGCTGCTGCCCGAGCCATCGATCCAGCAGCGCTACGACCTGTTCCTCGGCGAGGTGATCGCGGCGCAGGCCGATGCGCGCGTGTTCGCCGACGGGCGCTGGAACTTCACCGGCCAGGACGCGCTGCGCACGCTGCACCATGTGGCGGGTGGGCATTTCATCGTCGACGGCGAGGCGGTCGATGCGCGGCCGTTGCCGCCCGTGCAACCGTAGCTTTCCGGGGGGGCGACGGCCCGCGTCAGGGCGCGGGCCTGCGCGCCACGGGCGCCACCAGCATGCGCCGCAAGGCCAGCACGCCGCACGCGGCCGCCAGCAGGATCAGCAGCAAGGTCCACGCCGTGTCCGCCGGCGAGGCCGCCTCGGGCCAGTCGCCGATGAAGATCGTGCCGGTGTTGTAGGCGGCATGCAGCGCGATGGACGGAATGAGCGATCGGGTGCGCTCGTACAGCCATCCGAGCACCGTGCCCAGGATCAGCCCGACGACGAACTGGTAGATGTTCAGGTGCGCGGCGCCAAACAGCAGCGCCGAGCCGAGGATGGCCTGCCACCGCGAATAGCGCTGCAGGAAGCCTCGCAGCACGATGCCGCGAAACAGCATCTCTTCGAGCAGCGGCGCCACGGCGCACACGGCCAGCGTGGCCGCGATGCTGCCGTCGGCCATGCGGCTGAACATCGATTCTTCCCAGGCCGAGAGCGGTGCGACGAACACCAGCAGGTGGAGCGCGGTCATCATCACCACCGTCAGCGCCGGCACGAGCAGCAGGGCCGGCGGCACGACCAGCATCAGCGTGGCCCGGGCGGAGGCCGGCGACTGATGGAAGAGCTCGCGGTAGGTGAGCTTCTGGTAGTGCATGACCACTGCGAACACGCAGCCGTTGCCCAGCACGGTGGCGAGTACGCCGCGCTGCATTTCGTTCAGGCCGAGCCAGTGGTTGGCGTCGCGCAGCGCGCAGCTGACGACGAGTTCGCACAGGAACAGGGCCACGAACAGGAGCGCGGCTTGCGCCGCGCTGGGGAAGGCCGTGCTTTGGGGGGAGGGCATGGAGACTCTGGCGCCGGGGGAGGAGGCGGGCATGTTAACCAACGCGCCGCCCGTGCCCGCCGAAGAAAGACGGGCGACCGAGACGAATGTCCGGAAGGCAGCGTCTACGCGATGGCCAGCTCGCCGGGCCGAAAGCGCTGCGACAGCGGCGCGATGTCGACCTCTCCGAGGCGCGTGAACACCGGAAATGTCAGGCTCCGCAGTGCCGTGTACTCGCGCAGCCGCGCCGGCCCGTGCGGGTCGCCGGGCAGGACGCCGACGGACGGATGGCACATCAGCACGTCGCCGCTGCGGCTCGCGGCGATCCACGCGGACAGGCGCCGCTGATAGTCTGGCGCGCTGCCCGAGAAGTCATAGACGCCGAGCAGGCCGCCGCTCATCGGAATGCCGTGCTTCTGCGCCAGCCCGGCCAGGCTCGCGCCGCCCAGCGCGTGGATGAGGCCGGCCTTGAAGCCGCCGGGCGCCCTTCCAGGGGGCGGCGTGGTGCAGCGCAGCCACGGGCGCGACACCGGGTAGCGCCGCGCGATTTCCGCGACCAGCAGCTCCCGCACCACCGGCAGCTGGTGCACGTGCCGATGCCCGTCGACGAACGCGGGCGCGCGGCCCATCGCGTCCTCGAAGCGGGCCAGCTGGTCGCGGATGTCCGACCGGAGTGCGTCGGCGAAAACGGTCCGCGTGTAGGTCCTCGCGATCAGGCCCGCCAGGCCGGGCTCGGTGCCGTCGGCGACGGCCGGGCGCGTGAGGTCCAGGTGCAGGCCCACATCCAGCCCGGCCGCATCGATGCGCCTCAGCGTGCGCGCTCCGGCGAGCCAGGCGCTGCGGCGCACCATGCCGCTGGTGGCGGAGATCTTTCCCTGCTCGGCGAGATCGAAGACGGCCGAGTTGATCCCGATGCTCATGCCGAAATCGTCCGCGCAGACGCAGAGGTAGCGCGCCGGGGGCGGCTGCGGCCCTGCGGTTTCAGGCATTGCCATTCGTTCCCCTTCCCGCCGGCGGCGCGGGCGCTCCGGCCGAACCGCCCAGGCAATGCGGATCGCGCGCCGTGCTGCCTGCGAATCGCCACACCGCGATGCTCTGGTTGAATGCGACCAGGCGCGCGTTGGCCAGCCACGGGTTCGCAAGCTGCGCGTTGCTCGGCCCCACCACCCAGGTCGTGCGCGGGCTGCAGAGCGTGCCGGCCAACTGGGTCCGCTCGATCAGCGTGGCGGCTGCGCGCGCCGGGTCGAAACGGGCCGCATCCATCAGCTCCTTGCGCCAGTTGTCGCGGGCGTCGCTGCCGGCCGTTTTCCAGTCGCCCGAGACGAGCACCGGGTCCCTCAGCCGCCAATAGAACGGAAGCTCGTAGGTGTAGCTGTCCAGCATCACGACCTGGTCGCCGGGCGCCACCGCCTCGCCGGCCGGCAGCCGGAGCCTGGCGCCGGGCGGTGTGGCATAGACGGCCACCGCCACCACGCAGGCCACGCAGACGGCCGCGCTGGCGAGGGTCATGGCGCGGACCCCGGGCAGCAGCGCTTCGAGCGGCCGGCCCGCCAGCACGCGCTGCGCGATCAGGTACGCGAGCGGCGGCAGTGCCGGCAGGACATAGCCGACCAGCTTGGAGCGCGGCATCGAGAAGAAAGCCACGATGACCGCGAGCCAGACCCACATCAGCCAGTCGACGTCGGAAAGCCGGCGCCTCGCAGGCGGCGCCTCCCCGCCCCGGGGTGCGAGAACCCAGCCGGACCAGGGCAGCGTGAGGCCCGCCATCACCGGCAGGTAGAACCAGAAGGGGTGCTCGTTGTTGAAGCCCGAGGCGGCGAAGCGCCGGAAGTGCTGCGTGATCACGAAGTAGTCGAAGAACCCCGGGTACTTCATCTGCATGGCAACGAACCACGGCCCGGCCACGGCCAGCAGGATCGCCCATCCCGGCAGCCAGGCGGCAAGACGCAGCACGGCGGCCTTTCGGGTGACCGCGCACCAGGCCAGCAGCACCCCCACGGGCAGCACCACGCCGATGAGTCCCTTGGCGAGCAGGCCCGCCGCCGCCAGCAGGTAGGCGCCGGCCAGCATCGCGCGCCAGGGCTCGGCCCGCTCCCTGGCCAGTGCGGCTCCGGCGGCCAGCAGCACCGTGCCCGAGATGCAGCCGGCCACGAGCATGTCGAGGTTCGCGAACTGCGCACCCAGGAAGAAGAAGGGCGTGGTCACGAGCGCCACGGTGGACAGCAGCGCGAGCCGCACCGTCGACCAGCGGCGCAGGAAGAGAAACAGCGCGGCTGCCGCCACGACCGCTCCGAGGACGGAAGGCAGCCGGGCCGCCCATTCGACGGGGCCGGCCAGCGCCATCGCGCCGGCGCCGATCCAGTAGAAGAGCGGCGGCTTGTGGAAGAAGGGCAAGCCGTCGAGCCGCGGCACCAGCCAGTCGCCGGAATACAGCATCTGCAGCGCGACGCCGGCATAGCGCCCCTCGTCGGGCGTCATCAGCGGGCGGGCCCAGGCGGTGGCCAGCAGCCAGGCGAAGAGGCCCGCGACCAGCCACAGCGGCTGGGGCGCCGTCCACCAGGAAGTGCCGGACCGCCTCATGGCTTCTCGGCCTCGAGCCCGACGCCGCTGCGGCAGCGAACCACATAGAGCGGCCGGCCCTTGACCTCCTCGTAGATGCGCGCGACGTATTCGCCCACGATGCCGGTGAAGATCATCTGCACGCCGATGAAGAACATCAGGCTGACGACGATCGTGGTCCAGCCCGAGACTGCGTTGCCGAACATCAGGTGGTCGATGATCACGAAAGTGCCATAGGAAAAAGCCGGCACGGCGAACAGCAGGCCCACCACGCTGACCATGCGCAACGGCCAGGTGGTGAAGGCGGTGAGCCCGTCGATGGCCAGGCTCAGCAGACGCCGGGCGCTGAAGGTGCTGGCGCCCTCCGCGCGCGGCGCAGGCGTGTAGGGCAGCGCCACGGCCCTGAAGCCGACCCACGCGTACAGGCCCTTCATGAAGCGGCTGCGCTCGGGCAGGCTCATCAGCGCATCGACCACCTTCCTGTCCATGAGCCGGAAGTCGCCCGCATCCTTCGGCACCGCGAAGCGGTCCGAGGAATTGACGAGCCGGTAGAAAAGCCTGCTGCCCATGCGCTTGAACCGGCTTTCGTCGCTGCGCTCCTGGCGCACCGCGTACACCACTTCCGCGCCGGCCTTCCACTGGGCGAGCATCGCGTGGATGAGCGCCGGCGAATGCTGCAGATCGCCGTCCAGCAGGACCACGACGTCGCCGGTGGCGGCCGCCAGGCCCGCGGTGAGCGCGGCCTCCTTGCCGAAGTTGCGCGACAGCGAGATGCACCGGAAGCCCGGAAGCTCGCACCAGGCTTGCGCCACGGCGGCGGTGTCGTCGGTGCTGCCGTCGTCCACCACGACGATCTCCCAGCGCAGCCGCGTGGCCCAGAGGGTGTCCTCGAGCAGGGGCAGCAGGTGCCGCAGATTGGCGGCCTCGTTGAAGCACGGAACGATGCAGGAAATGCTGGGCGCCTGCGCGGCCCCCATGCTGGCGGCCGCAGGCGCGTATTTCTCGGCCGTCGAAGAGATCATGAAGGCCTCCAGAGCGACCGGACCGGGTCTTCGTCGCCGGATGCGCGGCCGGTTCGCGGCACGACGAGATGCACGAACCATTGCGCGATGGCGAGCGTGCTGGCGGCCGCGCCGGCCAGCAGCAGCCCCGCAACGATGTCGAGCGGGAAATGAACGCCCACGTAGATGCGCGCCCAGCCGGTGGCGGCGGCCAGCGCGAGCAGCGGCACGCCCAGCCTGCGCAGGCCGGGGCGCAGCAGGAAGGCCAGCGCCACCAGGAACATGACGGCCGCGTGCGCGCTGGGAAGGCTTCCACGCCCCGCGTGTTCGATGTACGCCGGTGCCAGCCCCAGCACGAAGGGCCGCGGCGCATTGAGAGACAGCGCGATCGCGTGCGACACCAGCGATGTCGCGCCGGCCATCGCCGCGACCACGAACAGGTAGGCGCGGTCGGCACGCTGCCGCCACAGGGCCGCAACGAGGATGGCCGCACAGAGCCAGCTTCCCCAGAGCGCCAGGGCCGACGCGACAGAGAGAACCCACGGCGTGGGCTGGGTGCCGGCCGAGAGCCATTGAAAGACGGCGAGATTCAGCGCGTTCATGGGGTGGCCCCCGCGGACGCACGGCGGCGCCGGTCATGGCGCGCACACCAGGAGGAAATCGGGAACATGGCAGGAACCTTTCGACGGAAACGAGAGGCCCGCGCGCAAGGCGCAGCGGGAGGCTCGACGCGCAGGGCGCCGCATCTCAGGTCCCCGAAGGCGGGGCGGTCGTCGGCGGCAGTCGCCGCCAGGGTTCCGTGGGGGGCGGCGCGCCGCTGTGGTGCGGCACGCGCTCGGGCGCTGCACGCTCGACCGGCGCGGTCGGCCGGACCAGCACCACGGCCAGCGGCAGCAGCGCGAGCACCATGGCCAGGAGGTTGTCGAGTGCAAGGCCCAGGGCGTTGGGGAGGTCGATGCTCGCGGCGGTCTGGGCGAAAAGCGTGGTCTCGCGGTCGGCGGGGTGGTCGGCGCGATTGTCCGCTTCGAACTGCGTGGTTTCGCTCGCGCTGCGCACCCTCAGTGCCGGTTCGTCTTCCAGGCCGTCGCACCGGAAGTGGACCGCAATGAAAGGCAGCAGAAGAATCAGCAGGATGCCCGCCACGCACCATGCCGTGTGGTGCGCTTCGGCGAATTGGCGGATGCGGGCGAGCAGCATGCGCGGATGCTAGGTCGCACGTGTGAACGGAACCTGAGCGGGCTCGTCAGCGTCCCGCAAGGTAGCGCGTGGCGCGGCGCAGGGTTAGAGCACGAAAGGGATGAAGCGCCGGGTGCCGCGCATGTACTCGCGGTAGGCGTCGCCGAAGTGCGCGAGGCATTCCTTCTCGTCGCGCAATGCCGTGAGGAACAGCAGCAGCGTGGCCGCCAGCACCAGCGCCAGGGTGAGCCAGGTGAACTGCTTGAGGAAGGCGCCCCAGGCCAGCAGCATCAGCGCGGTGTACATCGGGTGGCGGATGTAGCGGAAGGCGCCGGTGGTCACGAGCGACGAGGTCTTCTCGAAGCCGAACAGGGCGGGGTCGTCATTGCGCGCATTGGTCGGCTTGCCCTGCGTCTTGAGCCGCCGCACCGCGTGGATCGGCAGCCAGATCGACAGCGCAAGGAACACGCAGGAGAGCAACTGCGTCACGGAGAACGGATCGACATGCCAAACGGGAAGGTTCACCAGTATCAGCACCAGCATGCATTCCCACGCGAAGAAGCGGTAGAAGCCGTGCGAGCCGGGCTGCCGCAGCGGACCGCGCGAGACGTACAGCAGTGCGGCCGTGCCGACGACAAAAAGGAAGATCTGGAACCAGACAAGCATGGCGGCCGAATTTACACGGGCCGCATGGCTTCAGCCAGCGATCGAAAAACCGCCGTCGACCGGAATGGCGGTGCCGGTCACGTAGTCGGAAGCTGCGCTTGCGAGAAACACCGCGGTGCCGGCGATGTCGGCCGGCCGGCCCCAGCGGCCGGCAGCGGCGCGGGCCACCACGCGGTCGTAGAGGCCGAGAATCTGGTTGCGGGCGCCGTCGGTCAGCTCGGTTTCGAACCAGCCGGGCAGGATCGCGTTCACCTGGATGTTGTCGGCCGCCCACGAGAGCGCGGTCGACTTGGTGAGCTGAACGATGCCTGCCTTGCTCGCGGCGTAGGCCGGCGCATAGGGCGCGCCGAAGATCGACATCATCGAGCCGATGTTGATGATCTTGCCGCCGCCTGCGCGCTGAAGGTGAGGGTACGCCGCACGGCTGCACAGGAAGGCGCTGGTGAGGTTGGTGTTCAGCACCAGGTGCCATTCGTCCAGCGCGAGCTGGTCGACGGGCTTGCGCACCGTGGTGCCGGCGTTGTTGACGAGGATGTCGAGCCGGCCGCAGCGCATCGCCGCTTCGTCGACCGCCTTCTGCACCGAGGCCTCGTTGCTGACATCGACTTCGAGCGCGAAGCTGTCGCTGCCCAGTGCCTTCAACACCTCGACCGCGGCGGCCGACTTCTGCGTGTTGCGCGCGGCGATCACGACGCGGGCGCCGGCCCTCGCGAGGCCCTCTGCCATGCCGAGGCCGATGCCGCCATTGCCGCCGGTGACGAGCGCTGTTTTTCCCGTGAGATCGAACATCAGGTGGTGTGGGGTTTCTTGGCGACGAGGGTCAGGATATCGTAGCTCGCGACGAGCTCGCCGTCCTGGTTCGTCACCTCGACATCCCAGGCCACCACGCCCTGGCCCCGGCCGCTCGCATCCTTGCGGTTGCGGTCGATCTTGCGCTTGCAGGTCAGGCGCGCCTGGATGGTGTCGCCGATGCCCACGGGCTTGACGAAGCGCAGCGTGTCGAGGCCGTAGTTGGCGAGCACCGGACCGGGCGACGGCGACACGAACAGGCCCGCGGCTGCGGACAGCACGAAGTAGCCATGCGCGATGCGCTTGCCGAAGGGCGACTCCTTCGCCGCCACCTCGTCGAAGTGCATGTAGAAATAGTCGCCCGAGATGCCGCCGAAAGCCACGATGTCGGCCTCGCCGACCGTGCGGCGGTGCGTGAGCAGCGAATCGCCGATCTGCAGTTCCTCGAAATGGCGGCGGAAGGGATGCACCTCGCTTTCGCGCACGGCCGCACCGCGCACATGCTCGCCGGTGATGGCCGCCAGCATGGTGGGCGAGCCCTGCACCGCGGCGCGCTGCAGGTAGTGCTTCACGGCACGCAGGCCGCCGAGTTCCTCGCCGCCGCCCGCGCGGCCGGGGCCGCCGTGCTTGAGCTGCGGCAGCGGCGAGCCGTGGCCGGTCGATTCGGCGGCGGCCTCGCGGTCGAGCACCAGCAGGCGGCCGTGYCAGGCGGCGGCCACCGGAATGGCCTTGGCCGCGATCGCCGGGTCGCGCGTGACCAGCGTGCCGACGAGGCTGCCGCGGCCGCGTGCGGCCAGCGCCAGCGCTTCGTCGATGCCGTCGTACGGCATCAGCGTGCTGACGGGGCCGAAGGCCTCCACGTCGTGCGCGGCATCGTGTTCGAGGGGCTTGCGGCTCAGCAGCAGCGTGGGCGCGAAGAAGGCGCCTTCGGCCACGCCGTCGCCCACGGGCGAGAAGCCGTCGCGCTCGCCGTAGACCAGCTCGGCACCTTGCAGCAGCGTGGCGACGCGCTCGGCCACGTCGGCCTTCTGTGCATGCGATGCGAGGGCGCCCATGCGCACCTCCTCGCGCGACGGATCGCCGATGACGGTTTTGGCGAGCCGCGCGCGCAGGCGCTCGGCAACGGCGTCGAGGTGCCGGCGCGGCACGATCGCGCGGCGGATGGCGGTGCACTTCTGGCCGGCCTTGGTGGTCATTTCGCGCGCCACTTCCTTCACGAAGAGATCGAACTCCTCGTCATCGGGCGTTACGTCCGGCGCGAGGATCGCGCAGTTGAGCGAGTCGGCCTCGGCGTTGAACGGGATCGACTGGCGCACGAGGTTCGGGTGCACGCGCAGCCTGGCCGCCGTGTCGGCCGAGCCGGTGAAGGTGACCACGTCCGGCCCTTCGAGCCGGTCGAGCAGATCGCCCGTGCCGCCGATCACCAGCTGCAGGCTGCCTTCGGGCAGGATGCCCGACTGCACGATGAGCCGGACCAGCGCCTCGGTGAGGTAGCTGGTGGCCGTGGCCGGCTTGCCGATGCAGGGCATGCCCGCGAGAAAGCTGGGCGCGAACTTCTCGAGCAGGCCCCACACCGGGAAGTTGAAGGCGTTGATGTGCACCGCCACGCCGCCGCGCGGCACCAGGATGTGCGTGCCCGCGAAGCAGCCTTTCTTGCCGAGCGGGAAGGCCGGGCCTTCATGCACGAGGTTGCCAGAGGGCAATTCGTTGGTGCCGATGCCGGCATAGGCGCTCAGGGTGCCGGCGCCGCCTTCGATGTCGATCCAGCTGTCGGCGCGGGTCGCGCCGGTGTGGGCGGAGATCGCGTAGAGCGTTTCCTTGTTTGCGGCGAGGAACTTGGCCAGGGCCTTCAGGCGTTCCGAGCGCTGCTGGAAGTCGAGCGCCATCAGCGCGGGCAGGCCGACGCGGCGCGCATGGTTCAGTGCCTCGGCGAAGTCGATGGCCTCGGCGTGCGTGCTGGCCACGGCCTGGCCGTTGACGGCGCTGCGCAACTGCTGCGCGGCCTGCTGGCCGATCCAGCGGCCGGCGATGTAGCTTTGAAGGGTGGTCATGGGAGTCCTCGTTCGTGTTCAGGCGGCGGCGGCTTCGGCGCTCCGGTTGCCGATGCCCAGGTAGGTGTCGATGATTCGCTGGTCGTTCAGCAGTTCGCGGGCATTGCCGTCGAGCGCCACGGCGCCCATTTCGAGCACGTAGGCGCGGTCGGCCACCTGCAGCGCGGCGCGCGCGTTCTGCTCCACCAGCAGCACCGAGACGCCGTGGCTGCGGAGTTGCGAGACCACGCGCAGCACTTCGCGCACCACCAGCGGCGCGAGGCCCAGCGAAGGTTCGTCGAGCATCAGCAGGCGGGGCCGCGCCATCAGCGCGCGGCCGATGGCCAGCATCTGGCGCTCGCCGCCGGAGAGCGTCGAGGCCATCTGCGGTTGCCGTTCGCGCAGCCGGGGAAAGATCTCGAACACTTCTTCCATGCGCGCGCGCTGGTCGCGCTTGCCCTTGCGCCACTGGTAAAAGCCGCCGAGCAGCAGGTTGTCTTCGACCGACATCTCGCCGAACAGCTCGCGCCGCTCGGGCACCAGCGCCACGCCGCGCGCCACCATGGTTTCGACACCCGGGCGGGCGATGCGCTCGCCATGCAGCGTGAGGCGGCCGGTGGAGGGCAACAGGCCCATGGCCGCGCACAGCAGCGTGGTCTTGCCGGCGCCGTTGGGGCCGATCACGGTGACGATCTCGCCTTCGTTCACATGCAGCTGCACGCTGTGCACCGCCTCGACGRTGCGGTAGGCGACGCAGAAGTCTTCGAGTTGGAGGATGGGCTGAGACATCGAATAACCTCCGCCTTCGGCTACGGTTCGAGCTTGCTTGGGGCGGCCCGGCGCGGCGCTCATCGTGCGTCCTCCAGCAGTTCGTCGTCGGCGCCGCCGAGGTAGGCCTCGAGCACGCGCGGGTTGGCCTGCACTTCGGCGGGCGTGCCGGTGGCGATGACGGTGCCGAACTCCAGCACCGTGATGCGGTCGGCGAGGTTCATCACGAACTCCATGTCGTGCTCCACCACGAGGATGCCGAGGCCTTCGGCGCGCAGCTGGCTCAGCAGCACGGAGAGGGCCCGCTTTTCGAGGTGGCGCAGGCCGGCGGCGGGTTCGTCGAGCAGCAGCACCGAAGGCTGGCCGGCGAGGGCGCGTGCGATCTCGACCACGCGCTGCTGGCCGAGCGAGAGCGAAGCTGCCGGCGTATCGGCATGCGCGCCGAGGCCGCAGCGTTCGATCTGGCGGCGGGCTTCGGCCATCAGCGCGGCCTCTTCGGCGCGGTCCAGCCGCAGCATCGCGGCGATCCAGCCGCGCCTGGCGCGCAGGTGGGCGCCGAGCGCGACGTTCTCGACCACGCTGCGCTGTCCGAGCAGGCGCACGTGCTGGAAGGTGCGGCCCAGGCCCAGTGCGGCGAAAGCACGCGAAGGCCTGGTGGCCATCGATTGGCCGGAGAGCCGCACTTCACCCGAGGTCGGATCGTCGACGCCCGAGATCATGTTGAAGAAGGTGCTCTTGCCGGCCCCGTTCGGGCCGATCAGCGCATGGATCTCGCCGGCCTTCAGTGTCATCGAGATGGCGTTGTTGGCAACGAGGCCGCCGAAACGCTTGCTCACATCGCTGGCCTGGAGCAGCAGTTCACCGGTTGCCGGCAGGGTGCGCTGCGCCAGCTGCGCGGGGGCGGTCTTCGATGCGGCGGGCGCTGCCTTCCGGGCATCGTTGCGCACCCAGCGGTTCGTCAGCCGCGCCAGCGTGGGCCAGAGGCCGTCTGCAAAGCGCTGCAGCACGAAGAGCATCAGCAGGCCGAACACGATCACTTCGAAGTTGCCGCTGGTGCCCAGCAGGGCCGGCAGCACGTCCTGCAGCTTTTCCTTCAGCAGCGTGATGAGCGAAGCGCCGAGCAGCGCGCCCCACAGATGCCCCGCGCCGCCGACCACCGCCATGAACAGCAGCTCGATGCCGATGTTCAGGTTGAAAGGCGTCGGGTTCACGAAGCGCTGCAGGTGCGCGTAGAGCCAGCCCGATACGGCCGCCAGCAGCGCGGCCAGCACGAAGAGCTTGATGCGGTGGCGGGCCGTGTCCACGCCCATCGACTCGGCCATCAGCCGTCCGCCCTTGAGCGCGCGGATGGCGCGGCCTTCGCGCGAGTCGAGCAGGTTGTGAAGCGCCCACAGCGCGAGCAGCAGCACTGCCCAGATCACCACGCCCAGCGCGCGCGGCGTGGCGAGAGAAACGCCAGCCACCACCAGCGGCGGCACGCCGGTGATGCCGGTTTGCCCACCCAGGAACTCCATGTTGCCGAACAGGTAGTAGAGGCCGAGGCCCCAGGCGATGGTGCACAGCGGCAGGTAGTGGCCCTGCAGCTTGAGGGTGACCGAGCCCAGCGCCCAGGCCAGTGCGAAGGTGAACACGAGGCCGAGCAGCAGGCCGGCCCAGGGCAGCAGCGCGGGGCTCACCGCGCCGCCCAGCCACGCAGCGGCCGTGGGCGAGGTGCAGATCCATGCGGTGGCATAGGCGCCCATGCCGACGAAGGCAGCCTGGCCGAAGGAGGTCATGCCGCCCACGCCGGTCAGCATCACCAGCCCGGCCGCGACCAGCGCATAGAGGCCGATGTTGCTGAGGACCGAGACGGTGAACTCGGGCAGGAAGCCCCAGGCCAGCGCGAGCGCGACCACGAGGACCAGCGTGAGCTGGCGCGGCGTGACCAGCGGCTTGCCGGCGGGCGGCGCGTTGACGGCCATGGGGTTCGAAGGCGAGCTCATTCCTCGTCCTCCACATGGTGGCTGTGCAGCGAACGCCACCACAGCACGGGAATGATCAAGGTGAAGACCAGCACTTCCTTGAACGGGCTGGCCCAGAAGGAGGCGAAGGCTTCGAGCTGGCCGACCAGCAGTGCGCCGGCCAGCGCCAGCGGGTAGCTTGCGAGCCCGCCGACGATGGCCGCGACGAAGCCCTTGAGGCCGATCAGGAAGCCGGTGTCGTAGTACACGGTGGTGATCGGTGCGATCAGCAGGCCCGACACCGCGCCGATCAGCGCCGCGAGCGCAAAGCTGAGGTCGCCCGACAGCTCGGTCGGAATGCCCGAGAGCCGCGCACCCACGCGGTTGATGGCGGTGGCGCGCAGTGCCTTGCCGACCATCGAGCGGCCGAAGAACAGGAACATGGCGATCACCAGCAGCAGCGTGACGCCGACGACCACCAGCGACTGCCCGCTGACCGGGATGCCGCCGATGTCGAAGCGCGCTTCCGAGAAAGCCGTGGTGCGCGAACCCTCGGCGCCGAAGAACAGCAGGCCCAGCCCGACCAGCACGCCATGCAGCGCGACCGAGACGATCAGCAGCATCAGCACGCTGGCATCCGCCAGCGGCCGGTAGGCCAGCCGGTAGAGCAGGGGACCGAGCGGCATGATCAGCACCAGCGTGGCGAGCGTCTGCCCGGTCATCGACGTGGGCTTGAGCAGGAGCACCAGCGCGGCGGCCGCCAGCGGCAACACCACGCACCACGCGAGCGCAGAGGCCCAGTCGACCACCGCGCCGCGCTTCCAGCGCCAGAACTCGACCACCAGCACCATCGCCGCGAGCGCGAGCAGCAGCCACAGCGTGGCCGGTACGCGGCCGGCCTGCAGCATCGCCATCGAGAGGGCCCCGAAGGCGACGAACTCGCCTTGGGGAATGAAGATGACGCGCGTGACGGAGAACACCAGCACCAGCGCGAGCGCCATCAATCCATAGACGGCACCGTTCACGATGCCGTCCTGCCCCAACAACAGGGCGATCTGCGAATCCATATGACAACAGCCTTCGGGCGGCGCCCGTTAGTCAGATCGGGAACACCGAGGAACCGGCTTTGCCGGGCCTCCGGTGTTGCCCCCGGCAGGGGGTAGGAGAAGCGACACGAAGTGCGCGAAGCCTGGGGGTGAGCCCAATTTTTCAGGGTTGATACTTCCAGGCACCGTTTTCGATCTTGACCATCACGCGGGCGCGCTGGTCCAAACCGAGGTGGTCCTTTTCCGTCATGCTGAAAACGCCGTGCGCACCCGACACTTCCTTGACCTGCTCGAGCGCATCGCGCAGCGCGGCGCGGAACTCGGGCGTTCCGGGCTGCGCCTTCTTGAGCGCGACCGGTACGGCCGACGTCATCAGCAGGCCTGCATCCCACGCGTGCCCGCCGAAGGTGGACACCGAGTTCTTGCCGTTCGCGGCTTCGTAGGCGGTCACGTAGGCCATCGCCGACTTCTTCACCGGGTGGCCGGCCGGCAATTGCTCGGCCACCAGCACGGGGCCGGCCGGCAGGAAGGTGCCTTCCACGTCCTTGCCGCCGACGCGCAGGAAGTCGGCATTCGCCACGCCGTGCGTCTGGTACATCTTGCCGGTGTAGCCGCGCTCCTTCAGCGTCTTCTGCGGCAGCGCGGCCGGCGTGCCCGAGCCCGCGACCAGCACGGCGTCGGCCTTGGCGGCCATGATCTTCAGGGCCTGGCCGGTCACGGAGGTGTCGGTGCGCGCATAGCGCTCGTTGGCCACGATCTTGAGCTTCTTCAGTTCCGCCGCCTTGGCGAATTCTTGCGACCAGCCTTCGCCGTAGGCATCGGCGAAGCCGATGAAGGCCACCGTCTTCACGCCGTTGGCGGCCATGTGCTCGGCAATGGCGAGCGACATCATGATGTCGTTCTGCGGCGTCTTGAAGACCCACTGTTTCTTGGCGTCCATCGGCTCGATGATGCGGGCCGACGCGGCGATGGAGATCATCGGCGTCTTGGCTTCGCTCACCACGTCGATCATGGCGAGCGAGTTGGGCGTGGTGGTGGAGCCCAGCACGATGTCGACCTTGTTCTCGGCGATCAGCTTGCGGGCGTTGGCCACGGCCGCCGTGGTGTCGGAGGCGTCGTCCAGCACGATGTAGTTGATCTTCTGGCCGCCGATGGTCTTGGGCATCAGGGAGATGGTGTTCTTCTCGGGAATGCCGAGCGAGGCGGCCGGGCCGGTGGCCGACAGCGTCACGCCGACATTGACGTCGGCCCAGGCCGCGGCGGCGGTGGCGCAGAGCGCGGCGATCAGCAGGGGCTTGAAGAATTTCATTTTGGTTTGTCTCCGGTTGAAAAATCGTTGAGGTGTCAGCGCTCGTCGAAGGACAGCGTGACACGTTCTGTGAGAGGGTGGGCCTGGCAGGTCAGCACGAATCCCGCGGCTACTTCATTCTTGTCGAGCGCGAAGTTTCTTTCCATGCGGACTTCCCCCTCCACCAGCTTGGCGCGGCAGGTGCCGCACACGCCGGAGGTGCACGAGAACGGCACTTCGAGGCCGGCCGCCGACGCCGCATCGAGGATGCTCGGCTGTCCTTCGGTGAAGGTGATCTCGCGCTGCAGGCCGTCGCGTACGATGGTGATGCGTGCCTGCTTGGCGTCGCCGGGCAGGGCCTCGTGCACCACCGCGCCGACCTGGCTGGCCGAAGGCAGCGCGACGCCGAAGCGCTCGATGTGGATGCGTTCCTCGGGCACGCCGGCGGCGAGCAGCGCGGCCTCGGCCTCGTCGTTCATCTGGAACGGGCCGCAGATGTAGACGTGGTCGATGCCGGCGGCCGGCACCAGCGTGTTCAGGAACTCGCCGATCTTCTCGCGGTTCATCACGCCGTAGCCCAGCAGCGAATCGGTGTGCTCGTCGGAGAACACATGCTGCAGCACGAGGCGCGTCATGTAGCGGTTCTTCAGGTCCTCGATCTCTTCCTTGAACATCGTGGACTGGAGCTGGCGGTTGCCGTAGATCAGCGTGAAGCGGCTCTGCGGCTCGCGTGCCAGCACCGTCTTCATGATCGACAGGATCGGCGTGATGCCGCTGCCGCCCGCAATGCCCACATGATGGCGTGCGGAAGCCGGCTCGATGGGAACGAAGAAGCGGCCTTGCGGCGCCATGACCTGCACCGTATCGCCGGGCTGCAGGTGCGCGTTGATCCAGTTGGAGAACACGCCGCCCTGTACCTTGCGCACGCCGACGCGCAGCTCGCCGTCGTCGAGGCCGGCACAGATCGAGTACGACCGGCGCAGGTCCTGGCCGTCGATGTCGCGGCGCAATGTGAGGTACTGGCCCTGCGTGAAGCCGAAGACTTCCCGCAACTCGGGTGGCACCTCGAACGAGACGACGACGGCCTCCGAGGTGTCGGACTCGACAGCCTTCACGCGCAGGGAGTGGAAGAGGGTGCTCATCGCTTAGATCGGCTTGAAGTGTTCGAAGGGCTCGCGGCAGGTCATGCAGCGATACAGGGCCTTGCAGGCGGTGGAGCCGAAGGCCGACAGCCGCTCGGTGCGCTCGCTCGCGCAGCGCGGGCAGGCGATGCGTTCGCCGGCCATGCGGCCGAAGAGGCGGATGGGCATCGCGGTGTTGGAAGCCATCTCGGGCGTGAGATGGGCCGGCGGTGCGATGCCGTAGGCCTTGAGCTTGACGCGGCCTTCCTCGCTGATCCAGTCGCTGCTCCAGGCCGGCGCGCGGCGCAAGGTGGCGCGTGCGCGGCCAAGCCCGGCGGATTCGATGGCCGCGAGCACGTCATGCTCGATGGCCTCGGTCGCGGGGCAGCCCGAGTAGGTGGGCGTGAGCACGATCTCCAGCCCGTCGTCATGCGCGATCACCTCGCGCACGATGCCGAGGTCGCAGACCGACACGGCCGGCACCTCGGGGTCGAGCACCGTGTGCAGCACGGCCCATGCCGCATCGACGCGCGACGCCAGCACGTTGTTCACCACACGCCTCCCGGGTAGGAACGCTGCAGGTGCTGCATCTCGGTGAGGATGTAGCCCATGTGCTCGCTGTGCACGCCCTGCTTGCCGGTGCTGCGGAAGGCGGCTTCCTTCGGCATCGCGAGGCCGGCGGCATCGAGCACCTGCTGCATCTCGGCCAGCCAGGGTTCCCGCAATTCGCTCCAGGCGGGACCGAGGCCGCTGGCGCTGGCTTCCGCATCCACCGCATCGCTCTCGAACAGCTCGGGTACGTAGAGCCAGAGTTGCTTCAATGCTTTCTCGGTGCGGCGGCGTGATTCTTCGGTGCCGTCGCCGAGCCGCACGACCCAGTCGCCCGAGTGCTGCTTGTGGTAGCGCGCTTCCTTCACGGCCTTGCCGGCGATGGCGGCCACTTCGGTGTCGCTCGACGTGGTGAGGCGCTGCCACAGCAGCTTGAGCAGCGTGGCGACCATGGTGTTGCGCAGCACGGCAAAGGCGAAATCGCCGCGCGGCAATTCGACCAGCGTGAGGTTGAAGTAGTCGCGTTCGTCGCGCAGGTAGGCGAGCTGGTCCTCGTCGTGCTCGCGGCCGGCGCCTTCGAGCTTGCCGGCATGCGTGAGCAGCGCGCGCGCCTGGCCCACGAGGTCGAGCGCGATGTTGGTCATCGCGATGTCTTCTTCCAGCACGGGTGCGTGGCCACACCATTCACCCAGGCGCTGTGCGAGCACCAGGCTGGTGTCGGCTATGCGCAGCAGGTATTGCACGGCGGGCGTGCGGTTCAGTTCGATCGATGCTTGCATTTCAGTGACTCCAACGCGCGTTGTGTTGCGGGTTGCTTGTGTTCGTGGGCTGTTGTTCGGGGCGTGTGCACAGGACACCGGGTACTCCCCTCCGCGAATGTCCCCCGCTTCGCTCCTCCTTTATTTCGCTGCGGGGAGCACCCGGTGCCCTGTGCACGATGGGCGCGGCTCTCGTGCCGGCCGATCAACCAGTGCTCTGAGCGATCACGCCGATGGTGTGCTCTGCGCAGCGAAATAAAGGAGGAGGCCTGCGGCCCTAGGCCGCGCCGGGGGACATTCGCGGAGCAGAGCACACCGTCGGCGTGAGCGCGCCCTGAACGACGCACCTCAAACACAAAGCGACGAAGAGAAAAGCAAGGCTTCATCTTGGTTTCTACATGTGGTCGACCGACTTGGGCAGCGCGTAGAAGGTGGGGTGGCGGTACACCTTGTCCTCCGCGGGATCGAAGTACATGTCCTTGTCCCCCGGATCGCTCGCCACGATCTGCTCGGAGCGCACCACCCAGATGCTGCTGCCTTCCTGGCGGCGCGTGTACACATCGCGCGCCATCTGGATCGCCATCTTCGAATCGGCGGCGTGCAGGCTGCCGCAGTGCTTGTGGTCGAGCCCGGCCTTGCTGCGAACGAACACTTCCCACAGGGGCCACTCTTGCTGGGTATCGGCGCTCATGCGGCCTCCTTCATTGGTTGCTTGCTGGCGTGGGCCATCGCGGCTTCGCGGACCCATGCGCCTTCTTCCCAGGCGTCGACGCGGGCCTGCAGCCGTTCGCGGTTGCAGGGGCCGTCGCCGCCGATCACGCGCCAGAACTCGCTCCAGTCGATGGCGCCGAAGTCGTGCGCCTGGCGCTCTTCGTTCCACTTCAGGTCGGGGTCGGGCAGCGTCACGCCGAGGATGCGCGCCTGCTCGACGGCGGCGTCGATGAACTTCTGGCGCAGCTCGTCGTTGCTGAAGCGCTTGATGCCCCAGCGCATCGACTGCGCCGAGTTGGGCGACTGGTCGTCCGGCGGGCCGAACATCATGATCGAGGGCCACCACCAGCGATTGACCGCGTCCTGCACCATCGCCTTCTGCGCCTCGGTGCCGTGGGTCATCATGGTCAGCAGCGCCTCGTAGCCCTGGCGCTGGTGAAAGCTCTCCTCGCGGCAGATGCGGATCATGGCGCGCGCATACGGCGCGTACGAGCAGCGGCAGATCGGCACCTGGTTCATGATGGCCGCGCCATCGACCAGCCAGCCGATGGTGCCCATGTCGGCCCAGGTCAGCGTGGGGTAGTTGAAGATCGAGCTGTACTTGGCCTTGCCGCTGTGCAGCGCGTCGAACATCTGGTCGCGCGAGGTGCCCAGCGTTTCGGCGGCGGCATACAGGTAGAGCCCGTGGCCGCCTTCGTCCTGCACCTTGGCCAGCAGGATGGCCTTGCGCTTGAGCGTGGGCGCGCGGCCGATCCAGTTGCCTTCGGGCAGCATGCCGACGATCTCCGAATGCGCATGCTGGCTGATCTGCCGCACCAGCGTCTTGCGGTAGTGCTCGGGCATCCAGTCCTTCGCCTCGATGAAGTCGCCGGCGTCGATGTGCGCGTCGAAGCGCTCCTCGAGCCGCATTTCCTCGGCAGAGCGCACGGCTTTCTTCTTCTTGTCGTCGCCTGCGTCCTTGCCCATGGTGTCCATGGCCTGGGTGTACATGTGCGTGTCCTTTGCAAAGAGGGTTGAAGCGGCGCGCGCTCAGCGCGGCCGGGTGTCGACGACGCGCCGGGCCTTGCCGGTCTGCGTGCGTTCGATGGAATCGGGGTCGAACACGCGCACCGTGGTCGAGATGCCGACCAGCGTCTTCACGCGGTCCTGCACCCAGGCGGCGATGGCCCTGCGTTCGGCTTCGTCGATGGCGGCGTTGCGGTGATCGAGTTCGCAGTGCACCTCGACCTCGTCGAGCAGGCCGTCGCGGCGCACATGCACCTGGTAGAGGCCCGAGAGGCGTTCGTGCGCGAGCACGATTTCTTCCACCTGCGTGGGGAAGACGTTGACGCCGCGGATGATCATCATGTCGTCGCTGCGTCCGACGATCTTGCCCATGCGACGGAAAGCGCGCGAGGTCGGCGGCAACAGGCGCGTGAGGTCGCGCGTGCGGTAACGGACGATGGGCATGGCCTCCTTGCTGAGCGAGGTGAAGACCAGTTCGCCTTCTTCGCCGTCGGCCTTCAGTTCGCCGGTGTCGGGGTCGATGATCTCGGGGTAGAAGTGGTCTTCCCAGATCACGGGGCCGTCCTTGCTCTCGACGCATTCGCTGGCGACGCCCGGACCCATCACTTCGGAGAGGCCGTAGATGTCGACCGCGTCGATGCCGGCCTTGCCTTCGATGTCGCGGCGCATGGCTTCGGTCCACGGCTCGGCGCCGAAGATGCCGATCTTGAGCGAGCTGTCTTTCGCATCGAGGCCCTGGCGCTCGAACTGTTCGATGATCACCTGCATGTAGCTGGGCGTGACCATGATGATGTCGGGCTTGAAGTCCTGGATCAGCTGCACCTGCTTCTCGGTCTGGCCTCCGGACATCGGGATGACGGTGCAGCCCGCGCGCTCGGCGCCGTAGTGTGCGCCGAGGCCGCCGGTGAAGAGGCCGTAGCCATAGGCCACGTGGACCATGTCGCCGGCCCGTCCACCTGCTGCCCGGATCGAGCGCGCGACGAGGTTGGCCCAGGTGTCGATGTCCTTCAGCGTGTAGCCGACCACGGTCGGCTTGCCGGTGGTGCCCGAGGACGCATGGATGCGCGCGACCTGCGTGCGCGGCACGGCGAACATGCCGAAGGGGTAGTTGTCGCGCAGGTCGGTCTTCACGGTGAACGGGAATTTCGACAGGTCGGCGAGCGACTTCAAATCGTCGGGATGCACGCCCTTGGCATCGAAGGCCTTCCGGTAGTGCGGCACGTTGTCGTAGGCACGCTGCAGCGTGGCGCGCAGGCGGGTGAGCTGCAGTGCGGTGATCTCGTCGCGGCTCGCGGTTTCGATGGGATCGAGTTCGCCGGGGGCGGGATGTCTGGCTGTCATGGCGTTTGTCTCCTCAGGCGGCCACGGCGGGGCGGCCCTTGGCGGTGTAGGAGCGGCCGCGGAAGATCGCGATGCGCTCGCCGCGCTGGTTGGTGATTTCGGTGTCGTACACGCCGGTGCGGCCGGCTTTCGAAACCTCGAAGCAACGCGCCGTGAGCACGTCGCCTTCGCGCGCCGGTGCGATGAAGTCGATCGAGAAGCCCGAGGCCACGGTCAGCTCGTTGTACGAGTTGCAGGCGAAGGCGAAGGTCGAGTCGGCCAGCGTGGCCATGAAGCCGCCGTGGCAGATGGCGTGGCCGTTGAGCATCTCGGGGCGCACGCGCATCTCGACGGTGGCCTGGCCGGGGCCGACCTCGACGATGCGCATGCCCAGGCCCTTGGAGGCGTTGTCGTTCGCGAACATGCCGTCGCGGACGTACTCGGCCGTCTGCTGGGGGGTGCGGGTGATGTCGGTCATTCTGGTTTTCCGGCTGTCTTGCTTTTGGGGTGCTGTTGTTCAGGGCTCTGTTGTTCAGGGCGCGAGCACAGGCCACCGGGTACTCCCCTCCGCGAATGTCCCCCGCTTCGCTCCTCCTTTATTTCGCTGCGGGGAGCACCCGGTGCCCTGTGCGCGATGGACGCAGCGCTTGTGCGAGCCGATCAACCAGTGCTCTGAGCGATCACGCCGATGGTGTGCTCTGCGCAGCGAAATAAAGGAGGAGGCCTGCGGCCCTAGGCCGCGCCGGGGGACATTCGCTTCGCCGCGCACACCGTCGGCGTGAGCGCGCCCTGAATGACCCATACCGCGACGAACAGAAAGGCAAGGCTTCATCTCAGCGGTCCTTGAACACCGGCGTGCGCTTGGAACGGAAAGCTTCGACACCTTCGCGGTAGTCGTTGGCGTTGCCCATGTCGCGTTGGATGCGGGCTTCTTCGGCGAGTGCCGCATCGAGGTCCATGTCTTGCGCTGCGGCCATGGCCTGCCGGGTGGCGACGAGGGCACGGGTCGGCATGGTGGACAGCTTCAGGGCGAGTGCCGCAGCCGTTTCGGCCAGCGCCGCGTCGTCCACGCACTGCCAGATCAGGCCGATGCGTGCCGCTTCCTCGGCCGGCAGCTTGTCGCCCAGCATCGCGATGCCCAGCGCGCGCGCCGAGCCCACGAGCCGCGGCAGCAGCCAGGTGCCGCCGGTGTCGGGCACGAGGCCGATCCGGGTGAAGGCCTGGATGAAGCTGGCCGAGCGTGCGGCCACGACGAGGTCGCAGCACAGTGCGAGGTTGGCGCCCGCTCCGGCGGCAACGCCGTTCACGGCTGCAATCACCGGCACCGGCATCGAGCGCAGGCGTGCCACCAGCGGGGCGTACCAGGTGGAGATGACATGGCCCAGGTCCTTGGGCGCAGCACCGGGCGTGGGGTCGGGGGCGACCGAGGGATCGGCCAGGTCCTGCCCGGCGCAGAAGGCGCGGCCGGCGCCCGTGAGCACCAGGCAGCGCACGCTGTCGTCCTGCGCGGCGAGGTCCAGCGCAGCCATCAGTTCGGCATGCAGTTCGGTCGTGAAGCTGTTGAGCGCCGCGGGGCGGTTGAGGCTCAGCGTGCGCGTGGCGCCGGCATTGCTGGTGAGAACTAAAGGTTCTGGCATGGACTCGTCTCTCATCCTTGTGTGGGGGTGAATCGGCTCGCAAACACTATTGACCGACCGTTCGGTTGATTTTAGGATCGACCCTCATTCCGGCACAAGCGGGTTGATTCAGGGCAAACCCTGAGTCCCGCCAAAAGGAGACTGAATGCCCAGCTATTCCATCGACGGCGTGATTCCTGTCGTCGACCCGAGCGCGTACGTGCACCCCAGCGCCGTATTGATCGGCGACGTGATCGTCGGCCCCCGCTGCTATGTCGGCCCCTGCGCCAGCCTGCGCGGCGACTTCGGCCGCATCGTGCTGGAGGAAGGCTCCAACGTGCAGGACCACTGCTGCATCCACGGCTTTCCGGACCACGACACGGTCGTCGAGGTCAACGGCCACATCGGCCACGGCGCGATCCTGCACAGCTGCATCGTGCGGCGCGATGCGCTGGTGGGCATGAATGCAGTGGTGATGGACGAGGCCGAGATCGGCGAGAAGGCCATCGTCGCGGCCTGCGCCTTCGTGCCCGCCGGCATGAAGGTGCCGGCGCGTTCCCTGGTGGCGGGCATTCCGGCGAAGGTGAAGCGCGAACTCAGCGACGAAGAGATCGCCTGGAAGCTCGAAGGCACGCACACCTACCAGGCGCTGACGGTGCGAAGCCTCGAAAGCCTTCGCGAGGTCGCGCCGCTCGCCGAGGTGGAGGCCGAGCGCCCGCGCCTGCCGGCGACCGATGTGCGCTCGCTGATCGCCACGCGGCGCGGATAGCCTCCGGTCCGCTTCATGCAAGATCGCGCGTTGCCCTCAACCGCTCAATCCAGGAACAAGACCCGATGCCGCGTGGAAGATCCGCCACCTACGACGACCAGCGCGAACTGATCCTCGCGCAGGCCGCCCAGCTGTTCGCCCGCCGGGGCTACCCCGCCACCTCGATGAACCAGGTGGCCGAGGCCTGCAATCTCTCGAAGGCCACGCTCTATCACTACTACAAGGACAAGGGCAGCCTGCTGATCAGCATCGCCGAGACGCACGTGTCGAAGCTGGCGGCGCTGGTGGCCGAGGAAGAGGCCTCGCCCCACACCGACGAGGAGCGGCTGCGCCGCTTCATCTACCGCATCGTCGAGGAATACGCGGGCGCGCAGGACGCGCACCGCGTGCTGACCGACGATGTGCGCTTTCTCGAAGAGGAAGACCGCGAACGCGTGCTCGACAAGGAGCGCGAGGTGGTGGCGGGCTTTGCGCGCGCGGTGTCGGCCCTGCGCCCCGGCGCACCGAGCGACGACCTGGCCAAGCCGCTGACCATGCTGCTGTTCGGCATGATCAACTGGATGTTCACCTGGATGAAGCCCGACGGGCGGCTCGACCACGCGGCGATTGCGCCGATCGTGGCGGACCTGTTTTTAGGTGGCGTCGGCGCGGTCAAGGCGCCGGATTACGCGGCGATCAAGGCGCACGCTGCTCAGGCCGCCCAGGTGGTCGCCAGGTAGCGCGCCGCCGGCTTGCTGCTTTGCGCGTTCGAGGTTTGCGCCACGGGGGCGAGCGTCGAAGCACCGGCGTTGTTGACGAGCAGGGTGATCGCGGGGTCGGTGGGGTCTACGCGCGCCGCGGTCTGGCCACGCCGGGCTTCGCGGGCAGCAGGTGCCCCAGCGGCAGCGCCACCTCCGACTTGATCTCGCGCAGCACGATGCTCGAGCGCACGTGCGTCACGCCCGGCAGGCTGAAAAGCACTTCGTGCAGAAAACGCTCGTAGTGCTTCATGTCCGGCACGGTCACGTTCAGGATGTAGTCCGCCGGCCCGGTGGCCGACACGCAGCGGATGATCTGCGGGCTCGCCGCCACGGCCTCCTCGAAGCGCTGGACCATCGATTCACTGTGGCGGTCGAGGTTGACTTCCGCCACCGCCGACACGTGCAGGCCCACCCGCTCGGGATCGACCAGGGTGGTGTAGCCGCGGATCACGCCGGCGGCTTCCATGTCCTTGATGCGCTTCCAGCAGGGCGTGGCCGAGAGGCCGACAGCCTCGGAGATCTGCTGCACGGTCTGGCGTCCGTCGTGTTGCAACGCAGAAAGAATCTTGAGGCAATGCTCGTCCAGAGGAGAGGAATCAACGTTCATCGCGATTTCCGAGAAGATTATTCTTCAAACAAGGGTCTGCGCCAGTGTATTGAAGAAACACTTCCTCGGGGTGCGGCAGAACAATTCCGGGCATGAACGCCCCACACACAACGACCGCACTGCGACGGCCCGGCTACCAGCTTTCCGACAACCTCTGGGCCGATGCCGGTTCGATCTTCATCACCGGCACGCAGGCCCTTGTTCGCGTGCTGGCGATGCAGGGCCAGCGCGACGCGGCACGCGGCCTGCACACGCAGGGCTTCGTCAGCGGCTACCGCGGCTCGCCGCTGGGCATGGTCGACCAGGCCATCTGGAAGGCTGGCGAGCGCTTCAGGCAAACGGGCATCCGCTTCGTGCCGGCCGTGAACGAGGAGCTTGCGGCCACGCAGGTGCTGGGCACGCAGCGGGTGGAGTCCGACACCGAGCGCACCGTCGATGGCGTGTACGCCATGTGGTACGGCAAGGGTCCGGGCGTGGACCGTGCGGGCGACGCGCTCAAGCACGGCAATGCCTACGGTTCGTCGCCGCACGGCGGCGTGCTGGTGGTGGCGGGCGACGACCACGGCTGCGTGTCGTCGTCGATGCCGCACCAGAGCGACCACGCCTTCATGGCCTGGCGCATGCCCGTGATGCAACCCGCTAGCGTGACCGAATACCTGGAGTTCGGCTTGTACGGGTACGAACTGTCGCGCTATTCGGGCGCTTGGGTCGGCATGGCGGCGCTGTCTGAAATCGTGGAGAGCGCCGGCACCGTGGATCTGGACGCGGTCAACGCGCGCGTCGCGGCCTGGGAAGACGCCGACGCCGTGCGCGCCGTCACCGGCCACAGCGCACCGCCCGACGGCCTGCATTACCGCTGGCCCGACCTGCCTTCGCTGCGCATCGAGTCGCGGCTCGAAGACAAGCTCGCGGCCGTGGCCGCCTTCACGCAGCGCAACAGCATCGACCGGCACGTCATCGTGAGCCCGCATGCCAAGGTGGGCATCGTCACCTGCGGCAAGGCGCACCACGATCTGATGGAAGTGCTGCGCCGGCTCGATCTCTCGCCCGAGCAACTCGCGCGCGCCGGTGTGCGCCTGTACAAGGTGGGCCTGAGCTTTCCGCTCGAGCAGACGCGCCTGAAGGCCTTTGCGCAGGGGCTTGGCGAAATCCTGGTGGTGGAAGAGAAGGGCGCAGTCGTCGAGACGCAGCTGCGCGACATCTTCTACAACGCGCCCGCCGATGCGCGCCCCGTGCTCGTGGGCAAGCACGACCGCGAGGGCCGGCCGCTGGTGTCGGCGCTGGGCGAACTGCGCCCCTCGCGCCTCATCGAGCTGGTGGCCCACTGGCTGGCCGCGCACTTCCCCGACAACCACGACCTGGGCGACCACCTGCAGCATGTGCGCGACTTCACGCAGCCCGAGCTGTTGGGCAACGCGAGCGACGCCGTCAAGCGCCTGCCGTACTTCTGTGCCGGCTGCCCGCACAACACCAGCACCCAAGTGCCCGACGGCTCCACCGCGCGCGCCGGCATCGGCTGCCACTTCATGGCCAACTGGATGGACCGCAGCACCGCGGGGCTCATACAGATGGGTGGCGAGGGCGTCGACTGGATCTCGCACGCCATGTTCACGAAGACGCCGCACGTGTTCCAGAACCTGGGCGACGGCACCTATTACCACTCGGGCTACCTCGCGATCCGCCAGGCCGTGGCCGCCAAGGCCACGCTCACCTACAAGATCCTGTTCAACGACGCGGTGGCCATGACCGGCGGCCAGCCGGTCGACGGCGTCATCAGCGTGGACGCCATCGCGCGGCAGGTCGAGTCCGAAGGCGTCAGCAAGGTCGTGGTCGTGAGCGATGCGATCGACAAGTACGACGAGATCAAGAGTCGTTTTCCGCAAGGCACCGAGTTCCACGACCGCGCTGCGCTCGACGAGGTGCAGCGCCGCCTGCGCGAGATGCCCGGCGTCACCGTGCTGATCTACGAGCAGACCTGTGCCGCCGAGAAGCGCCGCCGCCGCAAGAAGGGCGAGTTGGCCGACCCGCCCAAGCGCCTGTTCATCAACGAGGCGGTGTGCGAAGGCTGCGGCGACTGCACGGTACAGAGCAACTGCGTGGCCGTGCTGCCGCACGAAACCCCCATGGGGCGCAAACGCAAGATCGACCAGACCAGCTGCAACAAGGATTACTCCTGCGCCAAGGGCTTCTGCCCCAGCTTCGTGGGCGTGACCGGCGGCAAGCTGCGGCGCAAGAGCGGTGCATTGGCCGCGGGGCGCGAGGCGTTCCTGCGCAGCGTGGCCGCGTTGCCGCATCCCGCGGCGCATGCATGGACCGGCCCCTACGACCTGCTGGTGACGGGCGTGGGCGGCACCGGCGTGGTGACGGTCGGCGCGGTGATCGCGATGGCTGCGCACCTCGAAGGCAAATCGGCCAGCGTGCTCGATTTCATGGGCTTCGCGCAAAAGGGCGGCTCGGTGCTGAGTTTCGTACGGCTGGCCGACGTGCCCGAGCGACTGAACCAGGTGCGCATCGACACGCAGCAGGCCGACGCCATCCTGGCCTGCGACGTCGTCGTCGGCGCCTCGGCCGACGCGTTGCAGACGGTGCGGCACGGCCGCACGCGCGTGCTCGCGAACATCCACGAGATTCCGGTCGCCGAGTCGCTGCGCAACCCCGATGCCGAGCTGCATGTGAACCTGCTGCTCGAGAAGATGCGCTTCGTTGCCGGCGATGCGCAGGTCGAGACCTTCGACGCGCAAAGCCTGGCCGAGGAGTTTTTGGGCGACACGCTCGCGGCGAACATCGTGGCGGCCGGCTATGCGTGGCAGCGCGGCCTGGTGCCGCTGAGCCTGGAGGCGCTGATGCACGCCATCGAACTCAACGGCGTGGCCGTGGCGGCCAACCAGTCGGCGTTTTCGCTCGGGCGGCTCGCCGCGGGCGACGCCGGTGCGCTGGACGCGCTGCGCGCCGCGCCGGCGCTGTCTGCCGCGCAGCACGCCGACGCACACCAGATCGACGAGCGCCCGCTCGAAACCGTGCTGGCCGAGGCGCGCCGCCATCTCGTCGGGTACCAGAACGCCGCCTGGGCGGACCGCTTCGAAACCCGCATCCGCGCCCTGTCGACGCGCGAGGCGGCATTGCCTGGCGGCGACGTGCGCCTGCCTTTCACGCGCAATGCGGCGCGCAGCCTGCTGAAGCTCATGAGCTACAAGGACGAGTACGAGGTGGCGCGCCTGTACACCGACGGCGCGTTCCTGGCGAAGCTGCAGGATCAGTTCGAAGGCGAGCTGAAGCTCGAATTCCACATGGCCCCGCCGTTCCTGGYGCGCCCCCGCCACGGGCAGGCGCCTGTCAAGGTCCGGCTCGGTGCGTGGATGCTGCCGGCCATGAAGTGGCTGGCCCATGGAAAGCGGCTGCGCGGTACGGCATTCGATCTGTTCGGCCACACCGCAGAGCGGCGCACCGAACGCGCGCTGATCGACCATTTTGAGGGCTTGCTCGCAGGCATGTCCGCCGAATTGACGGCCGACAATCAACCGACTGCCGCGCGCGTGGCGGCGCTGCCGTTGTCGATCCGCGGCTTTGGCCACGTGAAGCTTGCGAACCTCGAGGTCGCCCGGCTGCGGGAAGTGGAGCTGCTGCACCGCTTCGCGCCGTCACGCTATCCGAAGCCGGCGCATGCACCGAACGCAGGACAGATTCGCGGCATCGCGATCGTGACCGGCGCGCGATAGCTTTCGTGCGCGGCAGAACGACGCGAAGCGAGGGCGCTCCTAGAGGATGCGGTTGAACCAGAGCAGCGAGAGCCCCGCCGACAGCAGTGTGAGCACGGCCGCGCCGAGCGCGAACAGCGCCGAGATCTCGGTTTCCTTCTTCTCCACGGTGAGCTTGGAGCTCAGCGTTTCGTAGACCTTCTTCAGGTCGCTTGCGGTGCCCGCGTAGAAGTACTCGGCATTCGTCTTGTTGGCGATGGCCTTGAGCGTTTCCTCGTCGAGCCGCACGCGCATCGACCAGCCTTCGAAGCCGATGGTCTCGCCGTCGACGGTGCCCACGCCCACGGTGTAGATGCGCACGCCGCGGTCGGCCGCAGCCTTGGCCGCGTCGAGCGGATCGACACCGGTGGTGCGCTGGCCGTCGGTCAGCATGATGATCGCGGCCGAGGTGTAGGAGCCGGGTGCGACGGGCGTGAACTCCTTGGCCTGCTTTTCGTTCTGGTCGATCGGCATGCCGCGCTGGCGGCTCGGCGCGCTGAACTGCGAGATGTCGATGCCCGCGTCGGGGAACAGCGTGGCGAGAGACACCACGATCGCGTTGCCGGTGGCGGTGGCGCGCTGCAGCTGGAAGCTGTCGATGGCGGTCACCAGGTCGTCGTGGTTGGTGGTGGGAAGCTGCGCCACCTGCGCGCTGCCCGCGAAGGCGACGATGCCCACCTTCACATGGCGCGGCAGGTCCTTGATGAAGCTCTTGGCCGCCTCCTGCGCCGCCACCAGCCGGTTGGGCAGCACGTCGGCTGCGCGCATGCTGCCCGACACGTCCATCGCGAGGATGATGGTCTGCTGGTTCGACGGCAGCATCACCACCGCCATCGGCCGCGCCGCAGCCACCAGCATCGCGGCCATGGCCAGCAGGAACAGGAAGGGCGGAATGTGGCGCCGCACGCTCTGGCCGGTGCCCATGGCTTCGCGCACGATCGACAGGCTGGCATAGCGCACCGCCAGCTTCTTCTTGCGGCGGATCAGCCAGAGGTAGAGCAACACCAGCAGCGGCAAGGCCGCCAGCAGCCAGAGGAATTGAGGCCAGAGAAATGTCATGCTGCCACCGCCTTCACACTGCCCGTGCCGATGCGCGTGCGGCGCTTGCGCATGTCGGCAAAACGAACGATGGCTTCGACCAGGTCGTCGTTGGTCGAAAGCTCGAGGGCATCGACGCCGGCCTTGGCGAGCGAAGCGCGAAGCGTCGCCTCGCGTTCGGCGGCCAGGCGCGCAAAGCGCTTGCGGAAGCCGGCATCGTGGGTGTCGACCCAGAGCTGCTCGCCCGTCTCGGCATCGCGCAGGGGCACCAGGCCGAGGTCGGGCAGTTCGAGTTCGAGCGGGTCGAACAGGCGCACGGCAACCACTTCGTGCCGCTGCACCAGCTGGCCCAGCGGGCGTTCCCAGCCAGGCTCGCTCAGGAAGTCGGACACCACGAACACGGTGGAGCGGCGCGGCATCAGCGTGGCAGCGGATTTCAGCAGGCTGTCGAGGCGGGTCATGCCCTTCTGGGTGGGGGCGGCTTCCGCCTTGTCGGCACGGCGTTCCATGGCATGCAACAGGTGCAGCACGTGGCGCCGGCCGCTGCGCGGCGGAATCACGGCTTCGAGGTCGCTGCCGTAGACCAGTGCGCCGACCCGGTTGCCGTGCCGCGTGAGCAGGCGCGCCAATACGCCGACGAAGCCGGCCGAAATCTCGCGCTTGGCCCGCAGGCCCGAGCCGAAGTCGACCGAGCGGCTCAGGTCGAGCACGAACCAGGCGGCCATCTCGCGGTCTTCGGTGAAGACGCGCACATGCGGCGTCTGCAGGCGGGCGGTGACGTTCCAGTCGATGTGGCGCACGTCGTCGTGGTGCTGGTACTCGCGCAGGTCGGCCAGGTCGAGGCCGGTGCCGCGCATCAGCGTGCGGTAGTCGCCCTGCAGCAGGCCGTCGAGGCGGCGGATCACGGTCCATTCGAGCCGGCGCAGCGCGCGCTCCGCCCCACCGGCTTCGGCGACGAGCCGTTCGTCGTTCGCGGCCGCAGGGGCCTTACGCCACCAGCTTTTCATGTTCGAGCGGTTTGGGGGGGGCGGGAACGGCCCGCATGATTTTCTCGACCAGTCCGTCGGGTGTGAGGCCTTCGGACAGACCTTCGTAGGAAAGCGTCACGCGGTGGCGCAGCACGTCGGGCACCAGCGCCGTCATGTCTTCCGGCAGTGCGTAGCTGCGGCCGCGCAGCAGCGCCAAGGCGCGTGCGCCCTCGGTCAGGCTGATGCTCGCGCGCGGGCTGGCGCCGAAGGTGATGAAGCGGCGCAGATCCTTGAGGCCATGTTTCTCGGGCGTGCGCGTGGCCGAGACGAGCTTGACCGCGTACTGGATCAGCGACGGATCGACATACACGCGCCGTGCTTCGGCCTGCAGCTCCGCGAGCTGCTCGGTGGTCGCCACCGGGGTGGCGGCCACCGGCGGGCCGATCACGCGCTGGACGATCACGAACTCTTCCTCGTCGCTCGGGTAGTCGACCAGCACCTTCATCATGAAGCGGTCGACCTGCGCCTCGGGCAGCGGATAGGTGCCTTCGGTCTCGATGGGGTTCTGCGTCGCCATCACGAGGAAGGGGCGCGGCACCCTGTGCGTTTCGCCGGCGATGGTGACCTGGCGCTCCTGCATCACCTCGAGCAGCGCGCTCTGCACCTTGGCCGGGGCGCGGTTGATTTCGTCGGCCAGCAGCAGGTTGGCGAAAACCGGGCCGAGCGAGGTGCTGAACTCGCCGGTCTTCTGGTTGTAGATGCGCGTGCCCACCAGGTCGGCCGGCACCAGGTCGGGCGTGAACTGGATGCGCTTGAACTGGCCGCGCACGGTGTCGGCCAGGGTCTTGATGGTGAGCGTCTTCGCCAGCCCCGGTACGCCTTCGACCAGCAGGTGCCCGCCTGCGAGCATCCCGACCATCACGCGCTCGAGAAAGCGGTCCTGGCCCACGACCACGCGCTTCACCTCGTAGAGGATCTGCTCCATCAGATCGGCCGTGGCGGCGGGCGTCGAGAAGGTGGTCTCTGTGCTCATGCGAAGGGCTTTCGAAAGAAGATCATCAGAACGGTGGGGAGCCTGCTGCAGATGCCGCGTTCTCGATCGGCACCGCAAAGCCGATGCCTATGAAGGTGCGCTGCTGCGTGGGGTTGAGGATGGCGGTGACGATGCCGAGCACCTCGCCGTCCATGTTGATCAGCGGGCCGCCCGAGTTGCCGGGGTTGGCTGCGGCGTCGAACTGGATCAGGTTGCCCAGCTCCTGCTTGCCTTCGGGCGAGCGGAACGAGCGCTTGAGGCCCGACACCACGCCGGCCGACACCGAAGGACCGATGCCGAACGGAAAGCCCACGGCCACCACCTGGTCGCCGGGGCGCAGGTCGGCGGTGGAACGCATCGTGGCGGGGATCAGGTCGTCGGGAATCTTCTGCGCCTGCAGCACGGCAAGGTCGTTCTCGGGCTGCACGCCGGTGATGACGGCCACCGCTTCCAGGCCGTCGGCGAAGGTGACCTTGATGGTCTCGGAGCCCGCCACGACGTGCAGGTTGGTGAGGATCACGCCCTTGTCGACGATCACCACTCCGGTGCCGACGCCGCGCTCCACCTGGCCCGGCGGCGCTTCGTCGTTGGGGGCTTCGGGCGGCTTGCCCTTGGCCATGTTGCGGCCGCGCTTCTGGATCTTGGCTTCGGGCGTGGTCTTTTCGGGCCCGTAGCCCACCACGCGCACGACCGAGGGCCGGATGATGTCGGCGGCCTTCGCGGCGGGCGAGGGCAGGGTGGCGGTTTGCAGCGTGTGCAACACGGCCGCATCGATCTCTTTCTGCGTCAGCGCCTTGCCACCTTGGCGCGGCCCCCAGACGGTGCCGCCGGTGGCGAGCGCGGCGCACAGTACGACCAGCAGCGCGAAGCTGCGGCGCCCCGGTTGCCAGCCCGCCTTGGCGGGCACGGGCGGCGTGGCGGCCGCCGCGCCTGCTGCTTCAGGCGATGCCGGGGCATCCGCCTGTTCTGCGGCCTGCGGTAGCGTGCGGGGCGAACGGCTGTAGAAAGCAGGCCTGCGCATCGGAGAACCTCCGGCAAAAAAGACGCGTGTAGGAGTTCACAGTAGCACGCTTTCCGCGCCTGTGCATCCCTTCGGGCATCATCGTGCGATGGCTTCGTTTGTAGATACCCACTGTCACCTGGACGCGCCCGAATTCGGTGCAGAGAGGCCCGAGATCCGCGCCCGTGCTGCGGCACGGGGCGTTTCCCTCTGTGTGATCCCCGCGGTGGCCGTCTTCAACTTCGCTGCCGTGCGCGAGCTGGCCCACCTGCAGGGCGACGCCTATGCGCTGGGCATCCACCCGCTTTGCACCGGCGAGGCRCAGGACGCCGACCTCGATGCGCTCGATGCGGAGCTGGCGGCGCGGCGCGACGATCCGCGGCTGGTGGCGGTCGGCGAAATCGGGCTCGACTACTTCGTCGAAGGCCTCGACAACGACAAGCAGGAGCGTTTTTTTCACACTCAGTTGCAACTGGCACGCAAGCATGGGTTACCCGTTCTCATCCATGTGCGGCGTTCGGTGGACAAGGTGCTCAAGCATTTGCGGCAGACGGCGGGCGGCCGGCCCTGGCAGGGCATCGCCCACGCCTTCAACGGCAGCGGACAGCAGGCCGACGCCTGCATCGAGCTCGGGCTCAAGCTCGGTTTCGGCGGGGCGGTGACCTTCGACCGCGCGCTGCAGTTGCGCCGGCTTGCGGCCACGCTGCCGCTCGAAGCGATCGTGATGGAAACGGATGCGCCCGACATCCAGCCGCACTGGCTCTATCGGACCCAGGCCCAGCGCGAAGCCGGAGAGGCGCAGGGCCGCAACGAGCCCGGCGAGCTGCCGCGCATCGCCGAGGTGGTGGCGGGGCTGCGCGGCATCGGCATCGATGCGCTGGCCGAAGCCACCACGCGGAATGCGGTCCAAACGCTGCCGAAGCTCCAAAGTCTCCTGTCCTTGTCGGAGCGGCCGCCGCACCCCGCGTAGGCCAATGTCCCGAGTTGCGCCGGAGCGCTCGAGCGGCCGGTTTTAGCTGTCATCCTTGTGGTTCGACGTCGCGTTGCTTGTCCAGTGGCAAGTTCGTCACTCCAACTCTTCATCCAAAAAGGAGTCTTCCATGACCACATCTTTTGTTCGCACCATGCCTGTCGTGCTCGCCCTGGCGCTCGCCTCCATCGGCGTGTCGGCCGTGGCGCAGACCACCGCCCCTGCCGCAACACCGGCACCGGCAACGGCGGAGCCCACCACCACCGAGAAGGTGAAAGAAGCCGGCAAGGATGCCGTCGATGCGACCAAGCGCACCACCAAGAAGGCCGTGAACGCCACCGAGAGCGGCACCAAGAAGGCCTGGAGCGCGACCAAGCGCACCACCAAGAAGGCCACCGCCGCCACCAAGAAGGCGGCCGTGAAGACCGGTGAAGCCGTTGAAACCGCCGGCCACAAGACAGCCGACGGCATGCGCAGCACCGGCAAGGCCATCGGCGAGAAGGTGCCCGGCACCGCAGAGAACGAAGCCGCCAAGAAGTAACCTGGCTCCGGCCTCAATGAAAGAACCCGCTTCGGCGGGTTTTTTCATGGGCGGCGACAGTGCCAAGATACCGCCCATGAATCCACCTGCCGCACCCGACACCGCCAGCCCGGTGCTCACGGGCCTCGCGCCGATCGTTTCGCCCGCCACCGTCGTGCTGATCCTCGGCAGCTTTCCGGGCGTCCGCTCGCTCGACCAGCAGCAGTACTATGCGCATCCCCAAAACCAGTTCTGGAAAATCTTGCAAGCCGTCTGGCCCGATCACCCGCTCCCGATGGGCGTAGACAACTACACGAAAAAGAAGGGGTGGCTGCTCGACCGCGGCCTGGGCGTTTGGGACGTGTATGCGGCCTGCGAGCGCGAGGGCAGCCTCGACGCCGCGATCCGCGCGCCGGTGGCGAACGACATCGCGGGGCTGCACCTGCCCCGGCTCGCGGCCATTGCGCACAACGGCGGCGAGAGCTTCAAGCACGCACGCCATACGCGCACCCTCGGCGTGCCGGTCTACGCGCTGCCTTCCTCCAGCCCCGCCAATGCGTCGTGGAGCTTCGAGCGCAAGCTTGCGGCCTGGCGCGAGGTCTTTGTCGCCCACAAACTCATCTGATGGCCACGCGCAAAACTCCCGTCCTTCCCGAAGTCAATTTTTCCGACTGGGGCGATATCCGCTACCTGCACCTCGGCACCGAATGGGTCCAGGGCTCGATGAAGCTCGACGCGCCGTTCGAGATCGAGCTCGAATATGTACAGCGCATGATGGCCTGGCTGCTGTTTGTCGACGGCAAGGGCGTGGCCAACCGTCACGCGATGCAGCTCGGCCTGGGGGCCGCCACGCTCACCAAGTTCTGCCGCAAGACCCTGCGCATGCGCACCACGGCGGTCGAGCTGAATCCGCAGGTGGTGTCGGCTTGCCGTGGCTGGTTCAAGCTGCCGGCCGACGACCTGAAGCTGCGGGTGGTGATCGCCGATGCGGCGGCCGAGATCCGCAAGACCGAGTGGCAGGGCACCGTCGATGCGCTGCAGGTCGACCTGTACGACCACGAGGCGGCCGCACCGGTGCTCGACAGCGAGGATTTTTATGCCGACTGCCGCGCGCTGCTCACCGAAGACGGCTGCATGACGGTCAACCTCTTCGGCCGTTCGTCGAGCTACGAGCGCAGCCTCGAAAAGATCACCGGCGCCTTCGGCGCCGATGCGGTCTGGGCCTTCAAGCCGACGCGCGAAGGCAACACGGTGGTGCTCGCGCAGCGCACCCCGAGCCGTCCGAAGCGCGAAGCCCTTGCCGAGCGCGCTCAAACGATCCAGACTCGCTGGGGTTTGCCCGCATCCAAATGGCTGCGGGTTTTCAAACCATTGAATCTTTCAATCACCCGACCTTCCGGCTCATGAGCGCTGTTCCTGCCGTTTCCGCACCCGCCCCCCTGGCCAACCGCCACGAGGGTCCGCTCGACCTGCGTCGGCTGATCGAGTGGCTCGCCACCGACGGCGTGATTTCCCCGGTCGAGGCCAAGCGCACCATCGCGCGCTGCGCCCAGGCCGAAAGCCGGCAGGCACCGCTGGTGCGGCTCGCCAATGTGGCGATGACGCGCGAGAGCGACGGCAAGCCGCTCGACCTCGAGGCGCTCACCCAATGGCTTGCGGGCCGTGCCGGGCTGACGTACCTGCGCATCGATCCGCTCAAGGTCGACGTGGGCAAGGTGGCCGACACCATGAGCGCCGCCTATGCCGAGCGCCACAAGGTGCTGCCGGTGCAGGTGCTGCCGCACGAAGTGGTGGTGGCCACGGCCGAGCCCTTTCTCACCGACTGGATCGCCGAGGTCGAGCGCCAGTCGAAGCGCACGGTGCGGCGCGTGGTGGCCAACCCGGCCGACATCCAGCGCTACACCGCCGAGTTCTTCGCACTCGCCAAGTCGGTTCGCGCCGCGCAGAAGGCCGGCGGCAGCACCAGCGGCGCGAGCTTCGAGCAGTTGGTGGAGCTGGGCAAGAGCACCAAGCAGCTCGACGCCAACGACCAGAGCGTGGTGCAGGTGGTCGACTGGCTCTGGCAGTACGCCTTCGACCAGCGCGCGAGCGACATCCACCTGGAGCCGCGCCGCGAACAGGGCGTGATCCGCTTCCGCATCGATGGCATCCTGCATCCGGCCTACCAGATGCCCATGGGCGTGATGAACGCGATGGTGTCGCGCATCAAGCTGCTCGGCCGCATGGACGTGGTCGAGAAACGCCGTCCGCTCGACGGCCGCATCAAGACCCGCAACATGCGCGGCGACGAAGTCGAAATGCGCCTGTCCACCTTGCCGACGGCCTTCGGCGAGAAGATGGTGATGCGGATCTTCGACCCCGACACCGCCGTGAAGGACCTCGACGCGCTCGGCTTCGCGCAGCACGATGCGCAGCGCTGGGAGCAACTCGTCACGCGGCCCAACGGCATCATCCTGGTGACGGGGCCGACGGGCTCGGGCAAGACCACCACGCTGTACTCCACGCTCAAGCGCGTGGCGACCGAAGAGGTCAACGTGAGCACGGTCGAAGACCCGATCGAAATGATCGAGCCCTCGTTCAACCAGACGCAGGTGCAGCCGCAGCTCGACTTTGGCTTCACCGAGGGCCTGCGCGCGCTGATGCGGCAGGACCCGGACATCATCATGGTCGGCGAAATCCGCGACCTCGCCACCGCCGAGATGGCGGTGCAGGCTGCGCTCACCGGCCACCTCGTGTTCAGCACGCTGCACACCAACGACGCGCCGAGCGCCATCACGCGGATGATGGAGCTGGGCGTGCCGTCGTACCTGATCACCGCCGTGATGCTCGGCGTGCTCGCACAGCGGTTGGTGCGCACGCTGTGCCCGAATTGCAAGCAGCCCGACGACACGGTCACGCGCGAAAGCCTCGAGGCCATCGTCAAGCCGTGGCAGATCACGGGCTCCGTGCGCGCCTACAAGCCGGTGGGTTGTGTCGACTGCCGCATGACCGGCTACATGGGCCGCATGGGCCTCTACGAACTGCTGAGCGTGACCGAGACCTTCAAGGACCAGGTCACCAAGGAGCCCAACCTCACCGGGCTGCGGCGCCAGGCCGTGATCGACGGCATGCGGCCCCTGCGCCTGGCCGGCGCACTGCGCGTGGCCGAAGGCGTGACCACCATCGAGGAGGTCCTGAGCGCCACGCCGCCTCTCGAGTGATGTGGTCCTTTGGGTTAACCCTAACCCTTTGGTTAGTGAAATCCACATCAGCCTGACCGCAAGCTGACCGGACAATCCCGCATCGAAACTTGTTCGAGGAGACTGTTCGTGAAAATCAAAAGTCAGAAAGACTTTTTCTCGGGTCTGATGTTCACCGTCGTGGGCGTGGGATTCGCATGGGGCGCCACCACCTACAGCGTGGGCAGCGGCGCTCGCATGGGGCCGGGCTACTTTCCGTTGATGCTGGGCATCCTGATGTCCGTCATCGGCCTGGGGATCATGTTCAGCGGGCTCACCGTTGAAACCACCGACGGCGAAAAGATCGGCAAGTGGGCCTGGAAGCAGGTCGTGTTCATCCTGGGCGCCAACCTCGCGTTCGGCGTGCTGCTCGGCGGCCTGCCGAGCCTCGGCGTGCCGGCCATGGGCATGATCATCGCGATCTACGCGCTCGTGATCATCTCGAGCCTGGCGGGCCACGAGTTCAAGCTGCCCACCGTGCTGATTCTGGCCACGGTATTGGCCATCGGCAGCTACATCGCATTCATCTGGGCGCTCAAGCTGCAGATCCAGGTCTGGCCGACCTTCATCACGGGCTGAGTAAAAAAATGGATCTGATCAACAACCTCTCTCTCGGCTTTGGTGTTGCGTTCACCTTCACCAACCTGCTGTATTGCCTGGTCGGCTGCATCCTGGGCACGCTGATCGGCGTGCTGCCGGGCATCGGCCCGGTCGCGACCATCGCGATGCTGCTGCCCGCCACGTACGCGCTGCCGCCCGTGTCGGCGCTGATCATGCTGGCCGGCATCTACTACGGCGCGCAGTACGGCGGCTCGACCACCGCCATCCTGGTGAACCTGCCCGGGGAGTCGTCCTCGGTGGTGACCGTGATCGACGGCTACCAGATGGCGCGCAAGGGCCGTGCCGGCCCGGCACTCGCTGCCGCGGGTCTGGGCTCGTTCTTCGCGGGCTGCGTCGGCACGCTGATCCTGGCGGCCTTCGCACCGCCGCTGACCGAACTGGCCTTCAAGTTCGGCCCGGCCGAATACTTCTCGCTGATGATCCTGGGTCTGATCGGCGCCGTGGTGCTGGCCTCGGGCTCGCTGCTCAAGGCCATCGCGATGATCGTGCTGGGCCTGTTGCTGGGTCTGGTGGGCACCGACGTGAATTCGGGCGTGGCGCGCTACAGCTTCGACATCCCCGAGCTCACCGACGGCATCGGCTTCGTGGCCATCGCCATGGGCGTGTTCGGCTATGGCGAAATCATTGCCAATCTCTCGCGCCCCGATGACGAGCGCGAAGTGTTCACCGCCAAGGTCTCGGGCCTGTTCCCGACCAAGGAAGACTTCAAGCGCATGATTCCTGCCGTGCTGCGCGGCACGGCGCTCGGCTCGGCCCTGGGCATCCTGCCCGGCGGCGGTGCGCTGCTGGCGGCTTTCGCGGCCTACACCATCGAGAAGAAGACCAAGCTGAAGCCGGGCGAAGTGCCCTTCGGCAAGGGCAACATCCGCGGTGTGGCGGCGCCCGAGTCGGCCAACAACGCCGGTGCGCAGACCTCCTTCATCCCGCTGCTGACGCTGGGCATTCCGCCCAACGCGGTGATGGCGCTGATGGTGGGCGCGATGACCATCCACAACATCCAGCCGGGTCCGCAGGTGATGACCAGCAACCCCGAGCTGTTCTGGGGCCTGATCGCCTCGATGTGGCTGGGCAATGCGATGCTGATCATCCTGAACCTGCCGCTGATCGGCATGTGGATCAAGCTCCTGTCGGTGCCCTACAAGTTCCTGTTCCCCGCCATCGTGCTGTTCTGCGCAATCGGCGTGTACTCGACCAACAAC
>NZ_JBFUHN010000044.1:0-59158 GCF_056402375.1 Variovorax sp. P4_B10
GTGGGCTGCGCCTTCCCGCGCGAGACGGTGGCGCTGTACGACCTGATGAAGGCGGGCAAATTCGCCGAGGCGCTGAAGCTCTACCAGTGGATGACGCCGATGCTGCACCTGGACGTGTCGACCAAGCTGGTGCAGAACCTGAAGCTCATCGACGTGCTGGTCGGCGTGGGCTCCGAGCACATGCGCCGCCCGCGCCTGCCGCTGATCGGCGAAGAGCGCGCCTTCATCGAAGCGGTGGTCAGGAAGGCGCTCGCCACGCGGCCTGCGCAGTACCAGTCGGTCGCCTGACCCGCGCTTCTCCTCACTGCAGGGCCAACAACACCATGGAAGAAAACGCCTTGAAACGCGGGGGCCTGTCCCGCCGGATGCTCGATGTGTCGGACTTCGTCCTCCGCTGCGAGCGCCATCTGCTCTCCAGCCTGATGGGCCTGCTCATCGCGCTGGTCCTGCTGAACGTGGTCACCCGCTACGGGGGCTTTCCGCTCTACTGGGTGGACGAGGCCTCGGTGTACTGCGTGGTCTGGCTCACCTTCATCGGTGCGTCGGCCATGACGCGGCTGCGGCTCGACTTCGCGGTCACGCTGCTCACCGACAAGCTCGGCGCGAAAGCCGCGCGCATCGCCAAGGCCAGTGCCTCCGGCGGTGTGCTGCTGCTCGGCCTGGCCCTGCTGGCGATGTGCTGGCTGTGGATGGACCCGGTCGGCATCGTGCGCCACGGCTTCGATGCCAGGGAGTTCGCCGCGGAGACCTTCAACTTCCTCTACACCGAGAAAACGCAGACGCTCGACTGGCCGACCTGGCTCGTGCAGCTCATCCTGCCGATCTTCTCGCTCACCCTCAGCGTGCATGCGCTGTCCAACCTCATCGAAGACCTCGGCCTGCAGCCCAAGCGCGTGCACGACGAGTTCCACGTCGTCAACGCGGATGCAGTGAACTGAAATGAAACCTTGCTTTTCGAATCGTCGCGTTGTTTGTGAGGTGCTTGGTTCAGGACGCGATTCAGGGCGCGATCACGCCGACGGTGTGCGCAGCGAAGCGAATGTCCCCCGGCGCGGCCTAGGGCCGCATGCCTCCTCCTTTATTTCGCTGCGCAGAGCACACCGCCAGCGTGATCGTTCAGAGCAGTGGTTGATCGGCCGCAAACCGGCAGCGTGCCCCGTGCGCAGGGCACCGGGTGCTCCCCGCAGCGAAATAAAGGAGCGAAGCGGGGGACATTCGCGGAGGGGAGTACCCGGTGTCCTGTGCACACACCCCAAAGCCGATCCAGCAGCCTTCCCGAAACAACCTCTCCCGGACCAGACGACATGCTGACCTCCGCATTCTTTCTCCTGATCATGCTGGTCGGCGTGCCGATCGGCGCCTGCCTCTGCCTCTCGGGCATCGTCTACATCCTCAACGCCGGCGACACGGTGCTGTTCCAGTCGTTCCCGGTGCAGATGTTCGGCGGCGTCGACAGCTACAGCCTCATCGCGATTCCGCTCTTCATCCTGATCGGCGAGATCATGAACGGCGGCGGCATCACGAAGCGGCTGGTCGACCTCGCGCTGGCCTTCATCGGCTCGGTCAAGGGCGGCCTCGCCTACGTGAACATCCTGGCCAACATGCTGGTGTCGTCGATCATCGGCTCGGCCACCGCGCAAGTGGCGATCATGAGCCAGATCATGGTGCCGGAGATGGAGAAGCAGGGCTACGACAAGACCTTCGCCGCCGGCATCACCGTGTACGGCGGCATGCTCGGGCCGATCATTCCGCCGTCGGTGATGTTCGTGGTGTACAGCGTGCTGGCGCAGGTGGCGGTGGGCGACATGCTGATCGCCGGCATCATTCCCGGCGTCATCCTCACGGTGCTGTTCTTCATCGTGATCGCGTGCATGGGCCTGATCTACAACTACCCGCGCACCGAGAAACGCACGATCAAGCAGCGCCTGCACACGATGCTCACGGCCTGCCCGACGCTCTTGATTCCCATCGTCATCGTCGGCTCGATCCTCGGCGGCGTCGCCAACCCGACCGAATCGGCGGCGGTGGGCGCGGTGGCCGCGGTGCTGGTCGGGCGCTATGTCACGAAGGAATTTCGCTTCGCGATGATTCCGCAGATCCTGCTGAAGTCGGCGATCTACTCGGCGGTGGTGCTGTTCCTGGTCGCGGCTGCGGCGGTGTTCTCGTGGCTGCTGATCTACGGCAAGGTGCCGCAGGCCACCGCCGCATGGATCCAGACCATCGCGAAGGACCCGATCGCCTTCCTGCTGCTGGTCAACCTGATCCTGCTGGTGATCGGAACAGTCATCGACGGCATCCCGGGCCTGATCATGACCGTGCCGATCCTGCTGCCCATCGCGACCGAGATCTACGGCATCGACCCGCGCCATTTCGGCGTGGTGGTGGTGATCAACCTCGTGCTCGGGCTGATGACGCCGCCCGTGGGCCTGAGCTTCTTCGTGGCGTCGGCGGTGACCGGCGCGAAGCCCGGAAAGATGTTCATCGTCACGCTGCCGTTCTTCCTGATCTGCTGCGCGGCGCTGGTGCTGCTGTCGCTGTTCCCCAGCCTGTCGCTCGCGCTCATCAAGTAAGTCCCCTCTCCTCTCCCCTTCCCTCCTCACTCAACCGGAGCCTCGCATGTCCCTCTCCCGCCGCCAGTTCGTCCAGGCCGCAGCCGGCACCGCCGCCGCGTCGACCGCCTTCTTCGGCACCGTGTCGCGTGCCGCAACGACCAAGGAATTCCGCCTCGGCCTCATCACGCCCGCCGGCCATTCGTGGAACCGCGCCGCGGTGAGCTTCGGCGAATCGCTCAAGAAGGCCACCGACGGCCGCCTGAGCGTCACCGTGTTCCATTCGGGCCAGYTGGGCAACGAGTCGGCCATGATGCAGCAGCTGCAGTCCGGCGCGCTGGACATGGGCTGGATCCAGGCGGCCGAGCTGGGCTCGCGCGTCGCGAGCGTGGCAGCCATCAACGCGCCCTACCTCGTGCGCTCGACCACCAATGTCGCCTCCCTGGTGCGCACGCCCGCCGCGCTGAAGCTGCTCGAGGTGCTGCCGCGCGAGACGGGCACCATCGGCCTGGGCTGGGGCATCACCGGTATGCGCGTGGTGTTCGCGACCAAGGACATCTCGACGCCCACCGACCTGAAGGGCATGAAGCTGCGCATCAACCCCACGCCGGTGTACCGCGACTTCTACCAGCTGCTGGGCGCCGCGCCCACGCCCATCCCGACGCCGGGCGTGTTCGACGCCATGGCCAACGGCCAGGTCGACGGCCTCGAGGCGGACATCGAGTTCTCCTGGACCCAGCGCTTCGACCGCGTCGCCAAGACCATGCTGCCGATGAACGCGCTGTTCATGCCCTTCGCGCCGCTGGTGTCGGGCCGCATCTGGCAGACGCTCGACGCCAAGGACAAGGCGCTGATCACCGACCTAGTCAAGCAGCAGCTCGACGCGCAGATCAAGGACATCGTGACCACCGAGCTCGGCCTGATCGACAAGTTCAAGGCCAGCGGCCTCACGATCAAGAGCGGCGCCGGCTACAACCCCGCACCGGTCATTGCCGAGTTCGACAAGGTCTGGCTGCCCAAGGCGCCGCAGATCGCCGAGCTGCGCAAGATCGGCGCGGCGCTCTAGCCAGACGCCTCGGGCAGCCGGGAGGGTTCGCACCAATCGCGTGCGGGCACCGTTTTTGCTTGAATGCCGAAGCATTCACATTTACGGATCTCGCATGAACAAGCGCCAACTGCTCCAGTCCTTCCTCGCCGCCTCGGCCCTCAGCTTCGGCCTCACCTCGGCCGACGCCCAGACCCTGACGCCGATCAAGTTCCAGCTCGACTGGCGCTTCGAGGGACCGGCCGCGCTGTTCCTGCACCCCGCCGCCAAGGGCTACTTCAAGGCCGCGGGCCTCGACGTGACCATCGACGCGGGCAACGGCTCGGGCGGCACGGTCACGCGCGTGGCCTCGGGCGCCTACGACATGGGCTTTGCCGACCTCGCGGCGCTGATGGAATTCCACGCCAACAACCCCGACAGCCCGAACAAGCCGGTCGCGGTGATGATGGTCTACAACAACACGCCGGCCTCGGTCATGGCGCTCAAGAAGAGCGGCATCACCAAGCCGGCCGACCTGGCCGGCAAGAAGCTCGGCGCGCCGGTGTTCGACGCAGGCCGCCGCGCCTTCCCGATCTTCGCCAAGGCAAACAACATCGGCGCGGTCAACTGGACCGCGATGGACCCGACGCTGCGCGAAACCATGCTGATGCGCGGCGACATCGACGCCATCACCGGCTTCACCTTCACCTCGCTGCTGAACCTGGAGGCGCGCGGCGCCAAGGCGGCCGACATCGTCGTGCTGCCCTACCCCAACTACGGCGTGAAGCTCTACGGCAACGTGATCATCGCCTCGCCCAAGCTCATCAAGGAAAACCCGGCAGCCATCAAGAAATTCCTCTCGGCCTTTGCCAAGGGCGCGAAGGAAGTCATCGCCAACCCGGCGGTGGCCATCGAATCGGTCAAGGCGCGCGACGGCATCATCGACAGCAAGCTCGAAACCCGCCGCCTGCAGCTGGCCATCGACACCGTGATCAACAGCCCCGACGCGCGCACCGAAGGCTTCGGCGGCGTCAACGCGGGCCGCATGTCGCTGATGGCTTCGCAGGTGTCGGACGCGTTCAACACCAAGACCCGCGTGAGCCCCGACGCGGTGTGGACGGCCGCGCTGCTGCCGCCCGCGGCCGAACTCAACATCCTGAAGAAGTGATGGCGGACGCATCGCAAGCGGCCGCCCCTTTCGTCGACTTCCAGGACGTCTGGCTCGCCTACAACGAGGAGCTGCTGCGCGCCAACCACTTCGCGGTCGAGGCCATCGACCTGAAGGTCAAGCGCGGCGAATTCATCGCCATCGTCGGCCCCTCGGGCTGCGGCAAGTCGACCTTCATGAAGCTCACGACGGGCTTGAAGATGCCGTCGATGGGCAAGATCCGCATCGACGGTGCGCCGGTGACCGGCCCGCTGAAGATTTCCGGCATGGCCTTCCAGGCGCCGTCGCTGCTGCCCTGGCGCACCACGGTCGACAACGTGCTGCTGCCGCTCGAAATCGTCGAGCCCTACCGTTCGAACTTCAAGGCCAGGCGCAAGGAATACGTCGAGCGTGCGCGCAAGCTGCTGCAGAAGGTGGGCCTTGCGGGCTATGAGGACAAGTTTCCGTGGCAGCTGTCGGGCGGCATGCAGCAGCGCGCGAGCATCTGCCGCGCGCTGATCCACGAGCCCAAGATGCTGCTGCTCGACGAGCCCTTCGGTGCGCTCGACGCGTTCACGCGCGAGGAGTTGTGGTGCATCCTGCGCGACCTCTGGACCGAGCAGCAGTTCAACGTGATCCTGGTGACGCACGACCTGCGTGAATCGGTGTTCCTGGCCGACACGGTGTACGTGATGAGCAAGAGCCCGGGCCGCTTCGTGGTCAAGCGCGAGATCGAGCTGCCGCGTCCGCGCGAGCTCGAACTTACTTACACGAAGGAATTCACCGACATCGTGCTGGAGCTGCGCGGGCACATCGGCGCCATACGTGGGAATGCAGGCAACACGGGCATCAGCGCGGCGCAAACGGCCGCTGCTGCCGTCTCCCACTGAGCGGCGCGCCATGAAGAACACCAAGCAAATCGAACGCTGGTCGCCCTGGCTGCTGCTGGTCGCGGTGCTCCTGCTCTGGCAGATCGTCTGCGCGGGCTTCGAAGTCTCGGACTTCATCTTCCCGAGCCCGTGGCGCATCTGGACGCAGTTCTGGGAATACAAGGAAATCATCGCGGGCCATGCATGGCGCACCTTCTGGGTCACGATGGCGGGCTTCGGCCTGGCGATCGTGGTGGGGGTGCTGATGGGCTTCGTCATCGGCAGTTCGCGCATCGCGTATGCGGCGATCTATCCGCTGATGACGGCCTTCAACGCGCTGCCCAAGGCGGCCTTCGTGCCCATCCTCGTGGTGTGGTTCRGCATCGGCGTCGGGCCGGCGATCCTCACGGCCTTCCTGATCAGCTTCTTCCCGATCATGGTCAACATCGCGACCGGCCTCGCCACGCTCGAGCCCGAGCTCGAAGACGTGCTGCGTGTGCTCGGCGCCAAGCGCTGGGACGTGCTCATGAAGATCGGCCTGCCGCGTTCCATGCCCTACTTCTTCGGTTCGCTCAAGGTGGCGATCACACTGGCCTTCGTCGGAACCACGGTGAGCGAGATGACGGCCGCCAACGAGGGCATCGGCTACCTGCTGATTTCCGCCGGCTCGGCCATGCAGATGGGCCTGGCCTTCGCGGGCCTGATGGTGGTGGGCGCAATGGCCATGCTGATGTACGAACTCTTCAGCGTGATCGAGAAGCACACGACCGGCTGGGCGCACCGCGGCTCGCAGAACCAATAATGCGCGGATGACACGCGATCAAATCATTCGCGCGCTGCGGCGCGCCGACGAGGTGGCCCGCCGCGCCATGGCGATGGGCCGCCACCCCTTTGGCGCGGTGCTCGTCGCGCCCGATGGCGAGACCATCCTCGCCGAGCAGGGCAACATCGACACGGTGAATCACGCCGAGGCCACGCTGGCGCGCCATGCCGCGCAGAACTGGCCGGCCGACTACCTGTGGCAATGCACGCTGGTCACCACCTTCGAGCCCTGCGCCATGTGCGCCGGCACGAGCTACTGGGCGCACATCGGCCGCATCGTCTACGGCGCGGAAGAATCGGCGCTGCTCGCGCTCACGGGCGACCACCCCGAGAACCCGACCCTGAGCCTGCCCTGCCGCGAGGTGTTCGCGCGCGGGCAGAAGAAGATCGAGGTGATCGGGCCGGTGCCTGAAGTGGCCGAGGAAATGATCGCCACGCACCGCGGCTTCTGGGAATCGCGCTAGGCCAGCCGCAGCGAGGCCTCGTCGCACCAATAGACCACGGCGGCGAGCCAGCCCTCCCACACGCAGCCATTGCAGCCGCGCCCGCAGCAGGTGGTGGGCTCGGGCGGCGGTGCTCGCATGACGAGCCCCTGGGCATCGAGCACCGCCTGCACGCGCGCGATCAACGCTTGCGCGCTGGCAAGATTCGTGGGCTCGGGCAGCCGGTCGATGAGGTTCATGGCGAGCAGGTTCTCACGCGTCGAGGTTCAAATCGAGCCGCATCTTCGCGCCGCCCGATTCGCCCGCTCCGATGCTCAGTTGCCCGCGGTGCAGGCGCGCCACCTCGGCCACCAGATGCAGCCCGAGCCCGGCCCCGCGGCCGCGCGGCACGAGCCTGTGAAAAGGCGCCACCACGCGTTCGCGGTCCGCTTCCGGAATGCCGGGCCCCGAGTCCAGCACCTCGATGCATGACGGCTCGCACAGCCGCACCTGGATGTCGCAGCCCTGCCCGCCATGCTCGATGGCGTTCTGGATCAGGTTGGTGAGCGCGCGCTCGAGCGAAGGCGCATCGCCGCGCACCACCAGCGGCTGCGGCGCATCGACCGAGAGCGCGCAGCGGTTCTGGATCGCCAGCGGTGCGACGTCGGCCGCCACGCGTTCGCAGAGCGCCTTCAGGTCCACCTGCTGCTCCTGCAGCGCGATGTGGTCGAGCCGCTGCAGGTCGAGCAGCTGCTCGGCCAGCGTGGCGAGCCGCGCCGAGGCCTGCATCAGCTTCACCTTGAGCGGGTCGTTCGGCAGGCCTTCGAGGCGGATCTGCAGCGTGGTGATCGGCGTGCGCAGCTCGTGCGCCGCGTCGGCCAGGAAACGCTCCTGCCGGTCGTAGCCTTCGTTGAGCCGGTCGAAGGCGCGGTTGACGGCATTGACCAGCGGGCGGATCTCGCTCGCCACATGGGTGAGCGGCAGGCGCGTGGTGCGCTCGTGCACGTCGATGCTCTCCGCACGCTCCGCCGTGGCGACCACCCCGCGAAGGCCGCGCTTCACCACGAACGGCGTGGCCAGGATCACGCCGAGGCTGGTCAGGAGCGCCATCGGCGCCACCAGGAACAGGAACACGAAGCCGGTGCCCTTGAGCGTGTTCTTGACCGACAGCGGGCTGCCGGTCTGCGCGAGCACATTGACCGGGCCGGCGGAAGTTTCGACGCGCTCGAAGCGGGCCTTGGGCTGCGTGTTGTCCTCCTCGGGGTCGATGGCCATGCGCTCCATGCCGTCGAGCGCGGCCAGGAGCGCGGCGTACTTCGGCGGCACATCGCCATGGCGCAGCTCCGCACCCCTGGCATCGCGCGCAATGAACCAGAAGGAAGGGTCGCCCTTCTGCAGCCGCTGGAACTCGGGCGTCGGCACGGCCACCAGCTGGTCGTCCTCGTCGTGGGCCAGCGCACGCTGGATCACCCCGACAGTTTCCTGCCCGGTCTCGTCGACCACGCGCCCCAGCATCCAGGCCAGGCCAAGGAAGCCGCCCAGCACCAGCGAGCCGACCACCACCTGCAGCAGGATCAGGCTCCAGATCAAACGCCAGCGCAGCGAGAGCAGGCTCAGGCTCATGACGGCGATGCGGCGCAGATGAGGTAGCCCACGCCGCGGATCGCGTGGATCTCGACCTGCGCGCCGGCCTTGTCGAGCTTGGAGCGCAGCCGCGATACATGCGTGTCGAGCGCGTTGGACTGGATGTCGTCCTTGTGGCCGTACACGCGGTCCTGCAGGGCTTCGCGCAGCACGGTGCGGCCGCGATGCGCGAGCAGTGTCTCGAGCACCAGCAGCTCGCGCCGCGGCAGCGTGAGGCACAGCTCGCCCACATGGGCCTGCCGCATGTGATGGTCGAAGCGCAGCTGCGCCAGCGTCATGACGAGGGTGGCGCGCACCGCGGGGCGCCGTGCCAGGGCGCGCACGCGCGCCATGAGCTCGTCCATCGAGAAGGGCTTGGCGAGGTAATCGTCGGCGCCGCCGTCGAGGCTCAGCACGCGCTCGGCCACATCGGACATGGCGGTGAGCACCAGCACGGCGGCGGCGATGTCGTTCCGGCGCAGGAAAGCCACCAGCGAGAGGCCGTCGCCATCGGGCAGGCCGCGGTCGAGCACGATCACGTCGTGCTGCGCACCGAGCGCGGCTTCTTCGGCTTCACGCAGCGAGCCCGCCACATCGACCACCGCCTGGTTCTGACGGAGGGCCGATGCGAGCGCCTGCGCCAGATCGACGTCGTCTTCGACAAGCAGGATTCTCATGAGGGGTGATGCGGCGGGCCGGATGGGCGGGCCATTCTAGAAGGGGCTCCGCACGAAGCGGGCGCAATGTTCATGCAATGCAGGTGCATAAGCTGTGTCGCTTCATCCCTCCCGAAAGCAGCATCGGTGACATCCCGCCAGAGCTCTCCATCCCTATCTTGCGTGCCTTGGTACCTGGCATTGGGGCAGCGGATCGCGACGCTCTGGTTCGTCAAGATGATCGGCACCACGGCCGGCATCTCGGGCTTCTTCTTTCTCTATTTCTGGGTGATGCACAACCCGCCGTCGGCGCCGACGGTGATGCCGCTCACGCCGATCGACCACTGGGTGGGCGTGAGCGACGACGCCATGGTGCTGTACGGCTCGCTGTGGTTCTACATCTCGCTGGCCCCGGCCTTCGCGAAGGACAAGGCCGAGCTGTGGGCCTGCGCGCAGGGCGCCGCGGTCATGGCGGCCATCGGCCTCACGGTGTTCTGGTTCTTTCCGACCACGGTGCCGGTGTTCCCGGTCGACTGGTCGCAGTACCCGGCGCTGCAATTCCTCAAGGCCACCGACGTGGGCGGCAATGCCTTTCCGTCGCTGCACGTGGCTTTTGCCGTGTTCACGGCCGTGCTGCTGGGCCGCCAGTTGCGCAGCGTGGGTGCGCCCGCGTGGACGCAATGGGTGAACCTGCTGTGGGCCTTCGGCATCGTCTGCTCGACCCTCGCGACGCGGCAGCATGTGCTGCTCGATGTGCTCGGAGGCACCCTGCTCGCCGGCCTGGTCAGCTGGGCCGGCATGACGCGCAACCGGCTGGTGCTGGCGCAGGCCTGATGCCCACTGTCAGAGGGCTTGCACGCCCGCGGCCGCAACCTGCGCGTCCTGCGTCGACTGCATGCCCGAGACGCCGATGGCGCCGATCAGGCACCCCTCGTGCATCAGCGGCAGGCCGCCTTCGAGCGGGCATGCGCCTTCGGTGGCCAGCAGCCGCAGGTTCAGGCCGCCCGCGGCCAGCGCCTCTTCGAACACGCGCGTCGGCCGCTTGAAGCGCACGGTGCTGCGCGCCTTGGCCTGCGCGATCTCGACACTGCCGGTCTGCGCATGGTCCATCTTGTGCAGCACCACGAGGTTGGCGCCGCTGTCCATCACCGCGATGACCATGGGCCAGCCGTTGGCGCGCGCTTCGGCCTCGGCCGCGGCAACCACGCGCCGGGCGATGTCGAGGGACACGGGCGGGCCGTAGGAAATGAATGATTGTTGTGCGGTGCTCATGGCGAATCCTGTGAAGTGACGAACGATGCGCCGGACGATAGCGGCGGGCAGAATGAATGGCCATTCCCCAAAACTTCGCATCCGTTGTGCACGAATCGCCAGCTCACCACCCCGATGCCGCCGCGCTCGCATCCCTCGCCTGGGACGACATCCGCTTCTTCGTGGCCGTGGCGCGCGAGGGCAGCCTATCGGGCGCAGCGCGGCAATTGCGCGTCGAGCATTCGACGGTCGCGCGCCGGGTCGGAGCCCTGGAGTCGCACATCGGCGTGCGCCTCTTCGACCGCCTGCCGCGAAGCTGGGCGCTGACCGACGAGGGCGAAGCGCTGCTCGCGCCCGCCGAACGGCTCGAACAGGAAGTGCTGGCCTTCGCGCGTGCAGCCGCGGCGAACACGGCGGCGCAAGGCACGGTCCGGGTCTCGGCGCCGCCGGCCTTCGCCAGCCACTTCATCGTGCCGCTGTGGGCCGCGCAAGCCGACCGATGGCCGGGCGTCGCGCTGGACATCGCCGGCGAGCTTCGCAGCGCCAACCTGCAACGCCGCGATGCGGACATCGCGATCCGCTTCATGCGGCCGACCGAGCCCGGCCTGGCCGCGCGCAAGCTCGGCGAGCTGGCCTTTCGCCTCTACGCCTCGCCCGCGTGGCTCACGCGTTCGGAGACCGACTGGCGATTTCTCGGCTACAGCGATCCGCCCGGCAACGTGCCGCACCAGCAACTGCTGGCGGAGATTGCCGGCTCACGCCCTTTCGTCTTGCGCAGCAACGACCTCACGGCCCTGCACAACGCTTGCCGCGGTGGCCTTGGCCTGGCGATGCTGCCGGACTTCATGGCGCGCGACGACGACGCACTGGTCGAGGTGCCCGGCGAAGGCCGGCCTGTGATGCGGGAGGTGTGGAGCGTGGTGCACCCCGATGTGAGGCGCTCGCCGCGCGTCAGGGCCGTGGCCGACGCGCTGGCGGAAATGGTCGGTGCCCACGCCGGGCGCCTGGCCTGAGCCTTACCAGAAGATCCAGAGGGCCAGGCCGCCGAAGATGGCCCACTTCACGAGGTAGTACACACGTTTGTCCCAGGCCTTCAGCCGCTTGCCGACCACGCGGATCTGGTAGATGTACTTGAACGCGCGGTTGATGCCGCCCGTCTTGTCGCCCGCATCGTTGGGCGAGCTCGCCGCGGCCAGCAGGTTCTTCGCGAACCAGCGATTGACGGCGCTGGCCCAGCGGTACTTCAGCGGGCGCTCGATGTCGCAGAACAGGATCACACGGTCGTGGTCGGTCGTGTTCTCGGCGTAGTGGATGAAGGTTTCGTCGAACACCACCGCCTCGCCGTCGCGCCAGTGGTAGCGCTGGCCGTCCACGTCGATGTAGCAGCCCTCGACGCCGGGCGTCCACAGGCCCAGGTGGTAGCGCAGCGAGCCGGCGAAGGGGTCGCGGTGGCGCACGAGGCGGCTGCCCGGCGGCAGTTCGGCGAACATGGCCGCCTTGATGGTGCCGATGCCCTTGAGCAGTTCGGTCGTGCGCGGGCACAGCACGGCGGCAGAGGGATGCGCCTCGTCGTACCACTTGAGGTAGAAGCGCTTCCAGCCGCTCTTGAAGAAAGAGTTGAAGCCCACGTCGTTGAACTGGCTCGAGGCCTTGATGCTGCCGCCGTTGCGCATGGCCAGCGCTTCTTCGCGGATGACCTGCCAGTTCTCCTCGAGCACGCGCATTTCGGGAAACTGCGCAGGCGACAGGTACGGCGTACCCGGCACCTTCGAGAAGAGGTACATGAAGACGTTCAGCGGCGCAAGGAAGGTCGAGTGATCAGAGAGCTGTCTGAAGAAGCGATGCCGAACCTGCCCGCGGAAATGAACGTAGAGCGCGCTGAGCGCGAAGATAGCAAGAATGACCCACTTCATTGTTGAATGTGTCCTGTAGACGGCGCCGGGGGGTAGCCATGGATTGTAAATCTCCGCCCCCAAATGGACCTGACCATGCCCTTTGGCCGTGTCCCGAGGGAGGTTTCAGGTGCACAGCATGGGCTGGGGCGCCTCGGCCACCGCCAGCGGCAGCCGCACGGTGGCCATCAGGCCGCCGCCCCGGGCTTCGCCCAGTACCACCTCCCCGCCGTGCCTGTCGACCACCGACTTGACGATGGCCAGGCCCAGGCCGCTGCCGCTTTGCGTCTGGTCGGGGTTGCGGAAGAAGCGGTCGAACACCCGCTCGCGCAGCGCCGGCGGAATACCGGGCCCCTGGTCCGCCACGCTCAGCACCGCCTGCGTCCCCTCGCACGCCACCTGCACCACGACCGTTCCGTCCGGCGGGCTGTACTTGATCGCGTTGTTGATGAGGTTGTCGATCATCGAGACCAGGCTTTCGCGCTCGCCCAGCACCGGCACGCTGCCCTCGCAATCGAGTTCCAGCTCCACGCCCCGGGCGCTGGCCAGGCCCTCGATCATGGCCAGGCGGTCCTGTACCAGTGCATCGAGCGACAGCATGACCGGCAGGTCGTTGTTCGACACCGCATCGCTGCGCATCAACTGCAGCAGCTGCCCCACCAGCCGCGCCGCGCGATCGTTGCTGCGCAGCAGGTTGCCCATGAGTTCGCGCTGGCCTTCGTCGGTGCTCTGCTCTTTCAGCGCTTCCACATTCACGCGCATGGCCGCGAGCGGCGTGCGCAATTCGTGGGCTGCATCGGCAATCAGGCTGCGTTCGCGCGAGGTGCTGTCGCGCACGCGCTGCAAGAGGCTGTTGATGCTCTGCACCAGCGGCTTCAGCTCCTTGTGCGGCGGCGTGTAGGACAGCGGCGTCATGTCGGCGGGCCCGCGCTCGGAGGTTTCCCTGCTCACCTGCCGCCAAGGGCGCAACGCGACGCGCACCGAGAGCCAGGCGGGAAAAATCAGGAAGGGCAGGCTGATCACCAGCGGCAGCACGTAGAAGCCCCGGTACATGACGGTGACGGTCAGCCGCCAGACGCTGGGCTCGGCCAGCATCACGAGGGTGTCGGTGCCGGGTGACGCCAGCGTGCGCGCACGCCATTCGCGGCCGCCCGCCTTCACGGTCTCGATGCGGTTCGGCACGGTGTTGAGGATGACGGGTGCCGCGGCCGTGGAGCGGTAGATCAGCTTGCCCTGCTGCCAGACCTGCATGACGGGCGAGCTGTCCGACGCAGCATCGCCGTCGCCCACCGCTTCGAGCAGCGCCAGGTCGAAGGCGGCCAGGCTTTCCTGCTGAAGGTCGGGCCGATCGGCCAGGTTCTGCGCGATCGACAGGACGGACTGGAAGATCTTGTCGTACTTCAGCAGCTCGGGGTCTTCGTAGGAGTCGTACAGCAGCAGCGCGATGGCCATGGTCCACAGCAGGGCCACCACGGCCATCTGCGCCAGCAGAAGGCGCCGCATCAGGGAAGGCTGCTTCCAGTTCCTCCAGCGCCGCGCCAGCGCCTGCATCATTTGGCGCTGCTCCGCGCGAGCGACTGCACGTCGATCACATAGCCGATGCCGCGCACCGTGCGGATGTAGCCCTGTCCGATCTTGCGGCGCAGATTGGAGATGTGCACTTCGAGCGAGTTGCTGCCGTTGGCCTGGCCGCCGGGCAGCACCTGCTCTTCCATCACGCGGCGCGTGACCACGCGGCCGGTGCGCTTGAGCAGCAGCGCCAGCAGGTCGAACTCGCAGCGCGACAGCTCCACCGGCTCGCCGTCGATGATCACGCCGCGGGTCGGCTCGTGCAACGCGAGGCCGCGCATGCGGATGGTCTCGTCGTTGAAACCGTAGCTGCGGCGCGCCAGGGCACGCACGCGTGACAGCAGTTCGGCCAGCGCGAAGGGCTTGACGAGGTAGTCGTCCGCGCCGTCGTCGAGGCTGCGCAGGCGGTCGTTGAGCGCATCGCGCGCGCTCAGCACCAGCACCGGGAGGATCTGCCGGTCGCGGCGCAAGCGGAACAGCAGGTCCAGCCCGTCGCCGTCGGGCAGGCCGAGGTCGAGCAGCACCATGTCGAAGGTGCCGCCTTCGAGGGTGCGCAGGGCATCGTCGAGTCTGCGGACCCACACCACGTCCATGCCTTGATTGGCGAGTGCGATGCGCACGCCGTTGCCGAGATCCAGGTCGTCCTCAACAAGCAAAAGGTTCATGGGTCTGCAGGCGAACTCGCCCGATGGTCGGAATGAGGGCGAAGTATCTGCCAAGCCCTGTGCGGGGACTTCAGGAAATCTTCATGAAGGGCCAAGGGGCTCTTCAGGTGCGGAATCGACACTGGACCGATCGCATCCTGTGGAACACCGACGTGAATCGAACACCTCTCCGAATGATCCGCCCCCTGTGGTTTCAACCCCGGCGCAGACACGTCCTGCATGCCCTGGCGGCCCTCCCGCCAGCGCTGGCCCTGGCGGCTTGCGGCGGCGGTGGAGGTGCCCGCGGCGGGATCGGGACGGGCGCCGCTCCCGGTGCCGTCTCCGTCACCGATCGCCGCATCAAGGTGTCGACCGCGCCCGATGTGTCGCTCCAGGTGCGCGACTGGCAGAAGCCGGGCGCCGCCGGCCCCGCCATCGTGCTGCTCGCCGGCCTGGGCGCCAACGCACGCTGCTTCGACAGCCTCGCACCCGCGCTGGCAACCGGCTCGCGCGTGGTGGCGATCAGCCGGCGCGGCTACGGCCTGTCCGACAAGCCGCTGCCGGTCCGCAGCGCCACCCACGGCTACGAGGTGGACACGCTCACCTCCGACCTGAAAGCCGTGCTCGACGAACTGGGGCTGCTGCGCGTGGTGCTCGGCGGCCACTCGGTCGCGGGCAACGAACTCACCCGCTTCGCGGGCCGCTTTCCGGACCGGGTGCGGGGCCTCGTCTACCTGGACACCTCGTTCGACTACACCGTGGACGGCGACTCGGGGGGCGAGGAACTGCCGGACAACCGGGCGCTGGACGACCCCAGGCCGACACCCGACGACGGCAAGTCGCTGCAGGCCGCCACCGCGTTCACGCGACGCACGGTCAAGACCTGGTGGCCGCCGCTCGAAGCGAACCTGCGCGATTCGCTCGACGTGCAGCCCGACGGCAGCGTCCGCCCCAACACGCCGGAGGATGTCGAAGCGGCCATGGACACTGCAGCCCACCACTTCTCCCCCGACTACGCCGCGGTGCGCGCGCCCTCGCTGGTGATCACCGCCCTGCCCGCCGACAACCGGGACCTGTTCCCTTGGCTCGACATGCCGCTCGACGCAAAAACAGCGAAGGACGCCGCCGACTACCTGCGCATCCTTCGCCGTGCCCGCATCACCGACGCGAAGCGCCTCGTGGCTGCACTGGAGACGCCGCACCACGTGACGCTCGACAACTGCAGCCACGGCGACTTCTTCATCGAGCGCGAAGCCGATGTACTGCGCGCGATCCGTTTCATGACGTGGGCCTGAGCGTCGCCCGCCGTGTCAACGCAGCAGCTTGATCAGCGCCGCGATCTCCTCGCCGCCGAGCCCCGCCGCATCGGCGCGCTTGAACAGGCCCGCGGCGAAACCCGGGAACTCGGTGCTGATGCCCGCCTCCTGCGCCGTCTGCAGGATGCGCTGCGTCGCCTCGACCGAGATGCGCATCGGGCTCTGCGAGATCGTGAAGTCGCCGGACTGGATCACGGCGCCCTCGTGCTGAAGGAAGGCGGCGAAGGTCGGCATGATGCCGGCGACGATGCGGCCGTATTCGGCAACGTCGAAGCCTTCGTGCTCGGCGATGCGCGCGCCGTGCATGAAGCCCAGCAGCGTGCCGTAGATGGTGGAGAGCGTCGCCAGGTCCATCGCCGCCGCGGCGCCGGCCTTCTCGCCCAGGTACACGATGCCGCCGGCCAGCGCCTTCAGCAGCGGCTCGGCCGCGCGGAAAGCGGCTTGCGCGCCCGACACGAGGATCGGCGTGTCGGGCTGCCCCATCTGGTCCGGCGCCGCCTGGATCGCACCTTCGAGGTAGGCGGCGCCATGCCGGCGGGCCCAGGCCTCGGCCGCGAGCGCGTCGCGGGGGCTGCCGGTGGTCAGCTGGACCAGCAGGCGGCCATCCATCGCCGCCGCGACGCCGTCCATTGCGAGGATGGCCTCGGCGGCGCGGTAGTCGTAGACGCACATCACCGCGACCCTGGCGGCACGCACCGCTTCGGCCGCGCTGCGCGCCAGCACGGCACCCTTCGCGATCAGCGCGTCGGCCTTCTCCGCCGTGCGGTTCCACACCGTGACCTTCCAGCCCTGTTCGAGGTAAAGCCGTGCGATGGTGATGCCCATCGATCCCAGGCCCAGAACGGAAACTTCCTTGTTGCTCATGGCGATTCCAATGCAGATCCTGCAGGTTGTGATGACGCCTGCATCGTAGGAATTCCACTTGCCAATGGTCAAGTACCTACCATAAAGTGTGGTACTTACCAAAATGAATGTATTGGAACGGCGCATGAAGGCAAAGAAGCCCTACAACTGCGGCATCGGGCCCGCATTCGAAGTGATCGGCGGCAAGTGGAAGGCGGTCATCCTCTGGGAGCTGCACGCGCAACCGCGCCGCTTCGGCGAGCTGAAGCGGCTCTTGCCCGACATCAGCGAGAAGATGCTGATCCAGCAGCTGCGCGAGCTGGAGGCGGACGGCATCGTCAACCGCGAGGCGTTCCACGAAGTGCCGCCGCGGGTCGAATATTCCGAGACGAAACTGGGCGCCACGCTCAATGCGGCGCTGGGGCCGCTGGCCGATTGGGGCGACCGCTATGCGAAGCGCGTGGAGACAGCGCGAAAGCAGGCCGAAGCATCGAAGTAGCAAGGCAAAGAATCGAATGATGTTGCTGAAAATATCGGCGGCCGCCCTGTTCGCCGCATCGCTCTCCCTCGGCATCGCGCACGCCCAGTCGACCTGCTCGGCTTCGCCCGTCTATGCAGGTCCGCCGATGCGCTCGGCACCCGAGGCCGTGTGGCAGAAAGACTTCCGCCGCCCCATCGACGGCGAACTTCCCGCCGACCTGCAGGCCGCACTCGGCGGCGCGCTCGACAAGATGCTCCCGCACGTGCCCGCAGCGAGCGTCGCGATCGCCATTCCCGGCGAGGGCTTCTGGTCCGCCACGCGCGGGCTGGCGCGCAAGGAGCCGCCCGCTCGGGCCGTCGCCGACCAGCCCTTCCAGGTGGGCAGCACGACGAAGACCTTCATGGCCGCGGTGGTGCTTCAGCTCGTCGAAGAGAAACGATTGAAGCTGGAGGACACCGTCGACACCTGGTTTCCCGATGCGCCCAACGCGCGGCTCGTCACCATCGAGCAGTTGCTGCGACATACCAACGGACTGGTGAGCTTCAACGCATTGCCGTCGCTGGGGACGACATACCGACCGCCGGCCGAGGTCATCGCACTCGGCACGGCCCAGCCGCCGCAGTTCTGCCCCGGAACGAACTGGAGCTACTCCAACACCGGCTACGCCATGCTGGGCGTGATCGTCGAGAAGGTGGAACGCATGCCGCTGGCCGACGTGCTGGCCAGGCGCCTGCTGCGGCCCCTGTCGCTCACGCACACCACGATGCGCCAGCCCGGTGTCGAACTGCCGGTGGCGACGGGCCACGCGAGCGGCCGGCCGGTCGATGTGCAGGACCCGTACGCCACGCCCTACGCGGCCGGCGCACTGGCATCGACCGCGGGCGATCTCGTGCGCTTCTGGCATGCATTGCTCTCGGGCCAGGTGCTGCCCGACGGCACGGTGCACCGCATGTTCAGCCGCATGCCCGCGATGCTCGGCCCGTACACCGGCGGCAATTCGTCCTACGGCATGGGCGTGCAGCTCTACGACGTGCCCGATGGCCCGGGCCTGATTCTCGGGCACAGCGGCGGCATCGAGGGCTTCACCACCGTGGTCGCCTACGTGCCGGCCGACGATCTGTATGTCGCCGTGTCGTTCAACGAGAAGAACGTGCCCGCGGAAGCGGGACTGTGGGCGCTGGTTCGCGCCGTGCGCGCCTGGCGCGTCGTGCGCTGAAGCGGGCGCCTCAGGCCCAGCCCGTCTCGATCTCGGTCTTCACCTCGGTCATGAGCTTGTGGACCGGGCACCGGCCCGCCACGCGCAGCAGCTCGTCGCGCTGGGCTTCGGTGAGATCGCCGGTCAGGCGCAAGCCCGACTTGAGGCGGTACACGCCCTTGCGCTCCTCGCTGTCGTCGCGGTCGACGACGACCTCGATGTCCTCCACCGGGATGCCCTTGCGGCGCGCATAGATCAGCACCGTGAGCGCTTTGCAGGCCGCGAGCGAGGCGTCGTACAGGTCGTGCGGCGCGGGGCCGGCGTCGCTGCCGCCACTCGCCGGCGAGGCATCGACCGGGATCTCGTGGTTGCGGATCTTGAGGATGTGACGCGTGCCGGTGGTGCCGTCGCGGCGGATCGAAATGCTCATGCCGGGTTCCTTGTCCAGGGAATCGATGAAAGTCCGGAAGATGGTAGCCGCGGGCGCTCAGCGGTCCACCGCCAGCAGCAGCGTTTCCTTGATCTCCTCCATCACCACGTAGCTGTGCGATTCGGCCGCCACCGGCAGCTTCTTGAGGATGTCGCCCAGCAGATGGCGGTATTCGCTCATGCCGCTCAGGCGGGCCTTCACGAGGTAGTCGAAGCTGCCCGACACCAGGTGGCATTCGAGCACCTCGGGCATGTGCAGCAGCTCCTGGCGCACCTTGTCGAACACGTCGCCCGACTTGGCCGAGAGCTTGATTTCCACGAACACCAAGAGCGTCTTGCCCAGCGCCTCGGGCGACACGCGCGCGTGGTAGCCGGTGATGACGCCGTCGCGCTCCATGCGCTTCACGCGCTCGGCGCAGGGCGAAGCCGACAGGCCGATGTGCTCGGCCAGTTCGGTCATCGAGATGCGGCCCTGGCGCTGCAGCAGGTCGAGGATCCTGCGGTCGATTCGGTCGAGTTCGGGCATTTCACTTCGCAGGCTGCATTGGATAATTTTTTGCAGTGACTTTCACCGTCGATCTTCTAAAAACAGTGGAATCCACTGCATTGTGCCCTTTAGATTCCATGCATTCCACCTGAATCATCGAATACACCATGAAAGTCATCGTTCTCGGCGGCGGCGTGATCGGCACCACCACGGCCTACTACCTCGCGCGCTCGGGCGCCGATGTCACCCTGCTCGACCGGCAGTCCGGCCCCGCGGAGGAAACCAGCTTCGGCAACGCCGGGCAGGTGTCGCCGGGCTACTCGACGCCGTGGGCCGCGCCGGGCATTCCGTTGAAGGCGATCAAGTGGATGTTCAAGAAGCACGCGCCGCTCTCGATCCGCCCCGACGGCACGCTGTTCCAGCTGCGCTGGATGGCCGCGATGCTGCGCAACTGCTCGCCCGAACGCTATGCGGTCAACAAGGAACGCATGATGCGCGTGGCCGAATACAGCCGCGGCTGCCTGCAGCAGCTGCGCGCCGACACCGGCCTGCAGTACGAGCAGCGCACCGGCGGCACGCTGCAGCTGTTCCGCACGCAGGCGCAACTCGACGCGGTGCAGCGCGACATCGCGGTGCTCGAGGAATGCGGCGTGCCCTATGAGCTGCTCGACCGCGATGCGCTCGCCAGCGTCGAGCCGGCACTGGCCGGCGCACGCGACCGCCTCACGGGCGGCCTGCGCCTGCCCAACGACGAAACCGGCGACTGCCACCTGTTCACCCGCGGCCTCGCCGAGATCGCGCGCGGCCTGGGCGTGGACTTCCGCTTCGGCCAGACCATCGACGGCCTCGAAACCGATGGCGGCCGCATCACCGGCGTACGCACCACCACCGGCAAGGTGCTCACGGCCGACCGCTATGTGATGGCCTTCGGCAGCTACTCGCGCGCCGCCATCGCCTCGCTGGGCCTCGACATTCCGGTCTACCCGGTCAAGGGCTACTCGCTCACCGTGCCGCTGGTCGACGAATCGCTCGCACCGCAATCGACGGTGCTCGACGAAACCTACAAGGTCGCGGTCACGCGTTTCGACAACCGCATCCGCGTCGGCGGCATGGCCGAGCTCGGCGGCTTCGACCTGCGCCTGAACCCGTACCGCCGCGCCACGCTCGAGAAGGTGGTGAGCGACCTGTTCCCGGGCGGCGACCTGCCGCGCGCGACGTTCTGGACCGGCCTGCGCCCGATGACGCCCGACAGCACGCCCATCGTCGGCGCCACGCGCTATGCGAACCTGTTCCTCAACACAGGCCACGGCACGCTGGGCTGGACCATGGCCTGCGGCTCGGGCAAGCTGATCTCCGACATGGTGATGGGCCAGCGGCCCGAGATTCGCACCGATGGGCTGGGGATGGACCGCTACGAGCAGGGTTCTTCGCGCGCAACGGGTCCGAGCCCCACGACCGCGCCTGCCTGACGCTTGGGCCACCGATGTGCGCCGCCAATTCGGGGCGCGGCTCTCGTGCTGGCCGATCAACCCGTGCGCTGAGCGATCACGCCGATGGTGTGCTCTGCGCAGCGAAATAAAGGAGGAGGCCTGCGGCCCTAGGCCGCGCCGGGGGACATTCGCGGAGCAGAGCACACCGTCGGCGGGATCGTGCCCTGAACAACAAGCCTCAACATGGCCCCAAGCAGATCGTAGACAAGGCTCTCAGGCCGCATTGGCTATCGGAATCGTCCCGCTGTTCATGCCGCGATAAACCTCCGCCTCGCCGTGCTTCGCAAGCAGTTGCATCAGGTGCTTGCGAATCAGCATCCCCGGCCGGTCCGAGTCCATCGAATACTCCACGCCACGCCGACGCGTATCGACCAGCGCATCGGGGTCGGTCGATTCGAGAATGTCCTTGTCCTCGCGCGTGACCGCCTCGTCGAAGTCGATCAGCATCTGCGCCGTGCAGTCGGCCTCGGTGTCGTTGCGGAACAGCCATTGGCACAGCTGCATGCGCCCGTCGTCGATGGGCGTGAAGCAGTTGATGATGATGTGGCGCACGCCGCTCGGGTACTCGATGTCGAGCCGGCGCGAGAACGGCAGGAAGTAGGCGTTGCGCATGTGGCGCGTGGTGATCGGATCGGTCACCCCGCTGATCGCATGGAACTTGACCGGGTTGGTCGCCTCAATCACCGTCTCTGCATAAAAGCCCGATTCGTTCTCGACCAGCTCGTACTTGCTCGGCTTCGGGCTTGCTGCCACGCCGAAGGTGGCGCGGTGCACGAAGCTGAAGTGCGAGTTGTCGAAGGAATTCTCGAGCGCGCGCATGGGGCTGGTCTGCCACTCTTCATAGAACTGGAAGATGGTGCGGTAGCCCGGATCGTCGAACTCCGGAATCCCGGGAATGTCGGCAATCGGCTCCTCGAGCGCCACCCATGCATAGCCATAGCGGGCGGTGCAGCGGTAGGCCGTGGTGCGGTACTCGGGCGAGATCTTGCGGTCGGCCTCGTACTGGGGGATGCGGATCACCTGCCCGCTGCGGTCGTAGGTCCAGCCGTGGTAGCCGCACTGGATGGCGCCCTGCCCGCAGGCCTTGCCTTCGCCATCGACGCACCAGCCCTTCGAGAGCTTCGCGGTGCGGTGGCAGCAGCGGTCGCGCAGCGCGGCGGGCTGGCCGTCGGCATCGATGAAGAGAACGATGTCTTCGCCCAGCAGCCTGAAAGGCTTCGGGCCGTTGGCCAGTTCGGTGAGCGGCATGACGGCATGCCAGAACTTGCGAAAGACGGGTTGTTGGGTGACGAGCATGCGTGGACTCCTTCTGTTGCGTGGGGACGAACGTGAAAGAGCAATTTCCTGTCGCGGCGCGGGACGCCGGACTGAACGCTTCTACTCTGCGTAACCTGTCATGCAAATTGCGCGCCCGGATTGTGGCGCGGCGCGGCCGCGCTTCCAAGCCTGCATCGCAATGCCCGAGCAAAAGACCGTGGCATGCAGCCCTGGCATGCGACGTGCATGACCCCTCGCAAGAGTAGAAGCGTTCAGCAGCGCACGCACCACCGTTGTGCGCTCGCCCGGAAATTGCTCTTGAAGCGTCCTCTGTTTTGGCGGAGGGATTCAAGACCAGCGATTTCGAGGCCTCACATGCAACGTCGACTCTTCCTCGCGGCCAGCGCCGCCACCCTTGCCGCCCCTGCCGTGTTCGCTCAGGGCGGCAAGCTCACCCCGATCAAGTTCACGCTCGACTTCCGCATCAACGGCCAGACCGCGCCCTTCTTCCTCGCGCAGGCCAAGGGCTACTACAGGGACGAAGGTCTCGACGTGGCCATCGACACCGGCGCCGGCTCGGTCGCCTCGATCACCCGCATCGCCAGCGGCGTCTACCAGATGGGCCTGGGCGACATCAGCTCGCTGATCGAGTTCAATGCGCAGAACCCCGGCACGCCGATGGTGCAGGCCGTGTACCAGTACTACAACCGCGCACCGTTCGTGATCATCGGCCGCAAGGACCGCGGCGTGACCGGCGATTTCAGGAGTCTCGCGGGCAAGAAGGTGGCGGCCGCCGCCGTCGAGTCGACCCGCCGCGCCTGGCCGATGGTGGCGCGCAAGCAGGGCATGCGCAGCGACGCCTTCGTGTGGCAGACCACCGACTTCAGCGCGCGCGACAACGTGATGGTGCGCGGCGACGTCGATGCCGCCACTTACTTTCACGACTCGGCCATCTCGCTCTTCGCGCGCATGAAGCCCGAGGAGCTCTCGGTGCTCAAATACGCGGACGCGGGCGTCAACCTGTACGGCAACGCGATCCTCGCGGGCAGCAACCTCATCGCGCAGAACCCGAAGCTGGTCGCCGCCTTCCTGCGCGCCACCAACCGCGCCATCGTCGAGACCTTTGCCAACCCTGCGCCGAGCATCGCCGCCATGCGCCAGCGCGAACCCATCCTCGACGAGAAAATCGAGCTTGAACGCTGGGGCGTCACGGCGCAGTATGTGGGCGCGGCGGACGCGCGCAGCCACGGCCTCGGCGACATCAGGAAGCTCATGCTCGAGCAGCAGGTCGACGAGGTAGCCGACGTCTTCGGACTCAAGGCCAAGCCTGCGGCCGACGCCATTTTCAACACCTCGATGCTGCCTGCGCGCAGCGAACGCATGATTCTCAAGGCATGAACTTCAGCGATCTCCACGACACCGCATACCCCGAAGAAAACACGCTCGACGAACGCGACGGCCGCTACCTGCGCAAGGCCATCGGCTGGTCGCACCTGGCGCGCCGGCGCGGCAACCGGCCCTTCGGATCGATCATCGTCTCGGCCGCCGGCGAAGTGCTGGCCGAGGCCTACAACAACACCGGCGAAACTGGCGACTGCACGGGCCACGCGGAGACGAATGCGATCCGTGCGCTGGCCGGCCGCAACATCTCGCGCGAAGAGCTGGCGGGCGCCACCATCTACGCCTCGGGCGAGCCCTGTGTGATGTGCGCGGGCGCGATCTTCTGGTCGAACATCGGCCGCGTGGTCTTCGGCATCGACGCCGAGCGCCTGCGCCTGTTCCGCGGCGAGCGGCAGGACCAGCGCGATGCCGAGCTGTCGTGCCGCGATGTGTTCCGTGCATCGCCGCATCCCATCGAATGCATCGGCCCGGCGCTGGTGGATGAGTCGGCGGCGGCCCATGACGGAGCATGGAAGGTCTGAGCACTAGACTCGCTGCATGCCCTGGCACGCCCGTCTCCATCTCGACTACCGACAAGAAGCCGCTCGCACCGTCGCCCGCTTTCGCCACGACGGGCCGCTGCGCATCCTGCAGAGCCTGTACCCCGAAGGCGATGCGATCTGCCACAACGTGCTGGTGCATCCGCCGGGCGGTCTTGTCGGCGGCGACACGCTCGACATCGACATCGAGGCCGCCGATGGCAGCCACGGCCTGATCACCACGCCTGGCGCGTCGCGCTTCTACCGCTCCGAAGGCGAGCTGGCGCTGCAGCGCACGCGCATCCGGCTGGCCAAGGGCGCGCGGCTCGAATGGCTGCCGCTCGAGGCCATCTGCTACAGCGGCTGCCAGGCCGAGAACCGTCTGTCGATCGAAGTCGAACCTGGCGCCGAGATGATCGGATGGGACGTGACCGCACTCGGCCTGCCGAACGCCAACCAGCCGTTCGAGCGCGGAACCTATCTGCAGCACATCGAAGTGCCTGGTGTGTGGCTGGAGCGCGGGCGCATCGATGCGTCCGACCACAGGCTGCTGCAAAGCCCGCTGGGTTTTGGCGGCCATCGGTGTATCGCGTCGCTGTTCTTCGTGTCGGGCTCGCCGGCGACGCGGGCGCGGCGAGAGGCCCTGCTCGCGCATGCGCGCAGGCTGCTCGAAGCGCACGGCCTGTCCGACAGCGCCGGTGCGACCAGCCCGCATCCGGAGATCGTGGTGCTGCGCGTGCTGGCGCCTGTGGTGGAGCCTGCGATGCAGTTGCTGCGGCAGGTCTGGCAGGCCTGGCGTGCCGAGTTGTGGCAACTGCCTGCGAGCTCTCCGCGCATCTGGGCCACCTAGCGTTTCAAGCCGGCATGTCGGTGCGCGGCAATCGCAGGTGCTTCTTCAGCGTCTCGAACACCTGCCGCGTGACCGGATTCACCACATGGCTGCGCACATACAGGTAGTAAGCCAGATCGGGCAACCGCGGCATGCCGTCGCCCGCACCCAGCACGCGCAGGCCCGCATCCAGCTGCTCGACCCCACGCGCCGTCACTCCCAGCCCGGCCCGCAGCGCCGCCTTGATGCCGATCAGGCTCGACGAGGTGTAGCGGGGCGTCCAGGCCACGCCCGCCGCATCCAGCGCCTCGTGCCCGATGCGTCTGAAGATGCTGGGCCCGTCCGCCATGATCAGCGGCACCGGCTTCGTCGGGTCGTGCACGTAGCTGGCAGCACACAGCCACACGGTGGGCGAATTGCGCAGCACCACGCCTTCGAACTGCGGATCGGCGCGGTTGGAAATGATCATGTCGACCTCACCGCTCTTGAGCGAGGTCATCAGGTAGGGACTGCGGCCGATATGAATGTCGAGCTGCAGCAGCGGCGAGGTGCGCGCCACCTCGGTCAGCAACAGCGGCAGCATGGTCTCGGCCACGTCGTGCGGCGCGCCGATGCGCAGGTTGCCTTCGAGCTGGCCCTGACGCAGGCTGCGCAGCGCCTCGTCGTTGAGCGCCAGCATGTGGTGCGCATAGGTGAGCAGCCGTTCGCCGTGCTCGGTCAGCCGCTTCTGCCGGCCCTGCTTGACGAACAGCGGATGGCCGATCTGCTCTTCCAGCCGCTGCATCTGCTGCGTGACGGCCGACTGCGTGCGTCCCAGGTGAACGGCGGCCGCGGCAAAGCTGTGGTGGCTGACGACAGCCGCGAAGGAGCGCAGCAGTTCGAGATCGAGCGTTGGCATACATTAATTTTATTGATGTGTTTCGTGCGCCGCTTGGATTGTTGCGTCACGCGGCCGTCACTACAGTGAATGCACACGAAACAGGCAACCCCACTGGAGAACACCGCATGAGCACCCCATCCGAGCAACGCCGCCGGGCCGTCGAGTCGTCCATCGGCGCCATGAAGAAAGCCATCGGCGGCGCTGAACCAACCCGCGAAAAGCTCGACGCGGTGCTCGATTCGCTGCAAGGCCTGGCCGCCCACACCGAATACTGGGGCGCCGCCGACTATCCGCCGCCCGAGGCCGGCGAGCACCAGGCCCGCTACCTGATCGCCGAAGACCCGGACCAGAGCTATGCGCTCTACCTGAACGTGATGCGTCCGGGCAAGAAGATCGTGCCGCACAACCACACGACCTGGGCTTGCATTGCCGCCGTGGAAGGCACCGAGCACAACCGGGTGTACGAGCGCCGCGACGACGGCTCCGTGCCTGGCGTCGGCAAGCTCGAGGAGACGGCGCTGGTCGTCGTTGCGCCGGGCAAGGGCATCGCGCTGATGCCTGAAGACATTCATTCGGTCGAGATCCAGGGCGAGCAGGTCATTCGCCACCTGCACATGTACGGCCGCGCGCTCGAGACGCTGAACCAGCGCACCGCGTACGACCTCGAGGCCGGCACGCACCAGACGATGGGCATCGGCGTTCAGACACGCCGCTAGGCGCCCTCCTTCAACCTCCTCTTTTTTCATGCGGGCCGTGCCGAGCGCGGCCTCGCAGGACCTCGTTCGTCCCAACGGCTTGCTTCCAATGACCTCCTTCATCGACCCGAAGACCCTCAAATCCTGGCTGCACGACGGCGGCGAGATCGCGCTGCTCGATGTGCGCGAGCACGGCCAGTACGGCGAAGCGCACCTGTTCTACGGCATCCCCCTGCCCTTCAGCCGCCTCGAGATCGACGCGCCGCGCCTCGTGCCGCGCCGCAGCGTGCGGGTGGTGGCGTACGGCGATGGTGAATCCGACGTGGCCGAACGCGCGGCCGAGCGGCTCGCCGTGCTGGGCTACACCGACGTGCACGTGCTGCAGGGCGGCGCCCCCGCCTGGAAGGCCGCGGGCTACGTGCTCTTCGCGGGTGTCAACCTGCCTTCGAAAACCTTCGGCGAACTGGCCGAAGAGGTCTACCACACGCCCCGCGTCAGCGCCGACCAGCTGGCCGAGATGCTGGCGCGCAAGGACAAGGTCGTGGTGCTCGACGGCCGGCCGGTCGGCGAGTTCCACAAGATGAACATCCCGGGCGCCACCTGCTGTCCCAACGGTGAGCTGGCCTACCGCGTCCGCCAGCTGGTGCCCGACACCACCACGCCCATCGTCATCAACTGCGCAGGGCGCACGCGCAGCATCATCGGCGCGCAGACGCTCATCAACCTCGGCCTGCCCAACCCGGTCTATGCGCTGGAGAACGGCACGCAGGGCTGGTACCTGGGCGATCACGCGCTGGCGCACGGCGGCACGCAGCGCTATGCAGCCGACAGCGGCAACACCGACCTGCGCCCCGCGGCGAAGGCGTTGGCCGAACGCTTCGACGTGCCCACGGTGACGGCGCAGACGGTGCAGCAATGGGCGGCCGACACAAGCCGCAGCCTGTTCCTCTGCGACGTGCGCACCCCCGAAGAATTCGCGGCCGGCAGCCTGCCCGGCGCGCAGCACACGCCCGGCGGCCAGCTGATGCAGGCCGGCGACCAGTACGTCGGCGTGCGCGGTGCGCGGCTCGTGCTGCTCGACAACGACGGCGTGCGTGCGCCCACCATCGCGAGCTGGCTGCGGCAGATGGGGCATGACGCGAGCGTGCTCGAAGGCGGGCTCGCGAGCGGGCTGTCGCTGGCACCTGCTGCGATGCCGGCCGCACCTGCGCTGGCCACCATCGACGCACAAGCGCTGTCCGCCCGGCTCGCGCAAGGCGACGTGGCACTGGTCGACCTGCGTGCGAGCATGCAATTCCGCGCCGGCCACATTGCGCAGGCCGGCTGGTCGATCCGCCCTCGCCTCGCTGGCGACGTGAAGAATGAAACGCGCCAGCTCGTGCTGGTCGCCGACGACGCCGCGCTCGCCGCATGGGCCGCCGCCTCCGAACTCGCCGGCCATTCGCCCGCGCCGCTGCTGCTCGAAGGCGGCATGGCCGCCTGGCGCGCCGCCGGCCTGCCGGTCGAAGCCACGCCCGACCTGCCTGCCGACGCCGCCTGCATCGACTACCTGTTCTTCGTGCACGACCGGCACGACGGCAACAAGGAAGCCGCACGCCGCTACCTCGCCTGGGAAACCGGCCTGGTCGCGCAGCTCGACGCGCGGGAGCGCGCCGCCTTCCGGTTGCCCTCCGCTGCTTCGCACGCCTAGTTCTTTTTTCTTTCCGCCCGTCGTTGTCCGTTCCTATTCCAGGAGTCCTGCCATGTCGTCTGCCATCCGCATTCCGCACCTTGCCCGTCTCGCCGTCGCTGCCGCATGGCTCGCGGCGCTGGCCCTGCAGCCCGCCTCGGCCGACCCGCTGCCCGCGCGCAACGGCTTCCCGTCGCAGACGATCAAGTTCATCTCGCCCTTCCCGCCGGGCGGCGGCAACGACGCGACGGCGCGGCTCGTGACCACGCGCCTGCCGGAAATCATGGGACAGGCCGCGGTGGTCGACAACCGCGGCGGCGCGGGCGGCAACATCGGCGCCAAGACGGTGGCCGACGCCAAGCCCGACGGTTACACCGTGCTCACCTCGCAGGTGTCGATCATGGCGGTGAACCCCACGCTCTATGCCTCGGCCGGCTTCGATCCGGTCAAGAACTTCATCCCGATCACGCAGATCAACGCCGCACCGCTCGCGCTGGTGGTGGATGCCAATTCGTCGCTCAAGAGCTTCGCCGACCTCGCCGCGAAGGCCAAGGCCAGCCCCGGCAAGGTGACCTACGCCACGCCGGGCAATGGCACGCTCTCGCACCTCGTCGGCGTGGTGCTGTCGAAGGACAGCGGCGTCGACATGACGCACGTGCCCTACAAGGGCGCCGGCCCCGCGCTGACCGATCTGCTCGGCGGGCAGGTCGACGTGCTCGTGACCTCGACCGCCTCGGTCGCCGGCCTCGTGCAGAACGGCAAGCTGCGCGTGCTGGCGGTGACCAGCCCGCGCCGCATCGGCGTGTTCGCCAAGGTGCCGACGCTGGAAGAGCTGGGCTATGCCGGCGCCCGCTTCGAGGACTGGTACGGCTTCTTCGCACCGGCCGGCACGCCGCCCGAACGCGTGGCCTACCTGAACGAAGCCATCGTGCGCACGCTGCGCCTGCCCGAAGTGACCAAGCTCGTGAACGATGGCGGCAGCGAAGTGGTGGCCAACTCGTCGGAAGCCTTTGCCGCGCAGTTGCGCCAGGACATCGACCGCTGGTCGCGTATCGTCAAGCTTTCCGGCGCGAAGGCGGATTGACGCACCCTAGAGGCTCCCGGCCCACGCCCGATTGAACACCATGTCCGACCCGCACAAAGAAGACCCCGCTGCACAGGCCCTCGACACCCGGCTCACGCGCACCGGCAAGGCGCCGGCGTATTTCGGCGGCATACCTGTCAACACGCCGCTGGTGCGTGCCAGCACCGTGCTGTTCGACAGCGTGGCCGCGATGCGCGACACGCGCGCGCGCCGTGGCGAGGAACGGGCCTTCAGCTACGGCGCACGCGGCACACCGACCACCTTCGCGCTCGAAGACGCGGTGAGCGAACTCGAAGGCGCCTACCGCACGCGCCTCTTCCCCACGGGCCTCGCGGCCATCGGCATGGTGCTGCTGTCGTACCTGAAGCCCGGCGACCATGTGCTGATGTCCGACAGCGTGTACGAGCCGACGCGCAACCTCGTGCATTCCTTCCTCGAACCGTACGGCATCCGCAGCACCTTCTTCGCGGCGGACGGCGGTGGCATCGAAAAACTGTTCGAGCCCACCACGCGGCTGGTGTACGCCGAATGCCCCGGTTCGCTGGTCTACGAGATGTGCGACCTGCCGAAGCTGGCCGCGCTGGCCCACGCGCACGGCGCGCTGCTCGCGGCCGACAACACCTGGGGGTCGGGCGTGCAGTACCGGCCTCTTGAATTGGGCGCGGACATCTCCACGATGGCGGCCACCAAATACCTGTCGGGCCATTCGGACGTGATGATGGGCACCGTCGCCACCACGCGCGAAGCCTGGCAGCCGCTGAACGAGCGCTGCGATGCCTTCGGCATGACCGTGAGCCCCGACGATGCATGGCTGGTGCTGCGCGGCATGCGCACGCTGTCGGCACGGCTGCAGATGCACGAGCGGCATGCGCTCGAAGTGGCGCACTGGCTCCAGGCGCGGCCCGAGGTGGCGGCGGTGTTCTGTCCTGCGCTGCCGCAGCATCCGGGGCATGACATCTGGAAGCGCGACTGCCGCGGGACCAACGGGCTCGTCTCGTTCGAGTTCAAGCCGGGCATCGAGAACGCGGCCGTCGAGCGCTTCGTCGATGCGCTTTCGCTGTTCGGCCGGGGCTCGTCGTGGGGTGGCTACGAAAGCCTCGTGGCCTGGGCCAACATGCGCGCGGCGCGCAGCGTGACGGACTGGCGCCAGCGCGGCGCGGTCGTCCGGCTGCACGTCGGGCTCGAAGCACCTTCGGATTTGCTGGGTGACCTGGCGCACGGGTTTGCGGCCATGGGCGCGGCGCGATGAGGCGCTTTTTTTCAATGCCCGCCTGGGCCCTGGCGGTGCTCTTTGCCGGCAGCGCTTCTGCTCACGCGCAAGACTTGAAGGACCCTCTCAGGTTCAGCAGCTACCCCGTCGCTTTGCAGAGCGGTCCACCGCACGGCATCGCTGCCGAACCCATTCTCGGCAGCAAGAAGGCCAAGCAGTACCGCAGCGTCATTCGCGCGGAGTTTCATCAACCCGCCAATTTTGCAGGCCACTACCGCGTCGCCATCTGGGGATGCGGAACGGATTGCCGCGACTTCGCAATCCTCGACAAGAAGACCGGCAAGGTCTACACGATGCCCGGCGTCGACGAGATCGCCGGTGTGATGGGCAGCGATGACGAACGTGTCGACTTCAGGCTGGACAGCAGGCTGCTCGTGATTTCCGGCTGCTTCAACGACGACTGCATTCCGGACAACACACGCAACAACCCGAAGGCCGGCAAGTACCATTATTTGTGGAACGGCAAGAAGCTCCAGTTGATCCACACGTCGCCGCTGCCCGGCCAACCGTCGTGATGCGCTCCGTATTTCGTGCTGCGCTTGCCCTGACCGTCTTCACCGCCGCCTGGCTGATCACTCCACAGGCCTGCGCCAAGGAAGATGGCTCCGAGTTCATCGGCATCTTCGCTCCCAGCGACGAGATCGAGCCGATCTTCAAAATCACCAGGAGCGGCGGCCAGCTGGCGGTGCACATCCAGCAAGACGACGAGTCTTGTGGCTGGCTGCCGCTGACCGGTGCCGACGGCCAAGTCGAACAGGCGCGGCTGACCGGAAAAACCGAATTGGGCAAGCTCCTCAACCGCGCGGCGTCGGGCCAGGTTCAAGCGATCGCCATGGGCAGCTGGGGCGTTATCTACCGCGCGCCCAAAGGATGGCGACTGAACGAAGATTTCAGGACGCGGACCGGCTTCTTCGTCACGTTCGCGCCCGCCTCGGGGGACACCCCGACGCCTCACGATTTCCGGAAAGTGCATCTCAAGCCAGGCTGTCGATAGCCCATCCAAGCTCGCGGTCGGTGGTAGACGCTCTTGATCGAGGCCTGGTCCGCGGGAACGGGCAGGTTTGGGGCAAGAACGCGTTGCCACCCTCTGGCATCTTGCCCTAACATCTCGCCCGCGGTGCAAGCCGCGCCCGGGCCCGCGGGAAGGGTTGAACCCACTTGCTTTCGCACGCTGCTGCGCTGTCGCGCAGCGCCATCCACCAGCTCCTTTGTGCAGCCGGAATTGCGGGTCTTCGGCTCTTCATGCACGGAGGTTTTATGAAGCGCATTCCCGCACGGCCGGATCTCGGCCATCTCAAGAAGCAAGCCAAGGAGTTGCTTGCCGGCTACCGCAGCGGCGACCCCGCCGCCCTCGCCCGATTCCGCGACTCACTGCCCGCTGCCGCAAGCAAGGACGACTCCGTCATTGCCGCGCTCGGATTGCGCCTGCACGACGCGCAGTCGTGCCTGGCGCGCGAATACGGCTTTCTTTCGTGGACAGATCTGCAGAGCTTCGTTCTCGCCCGCATCGCGCAGGCGAACGACCCGACCCGCGCCGTGCTGCTCTGGCTGCGCGCCGCCTATGCAGGCGAAGTCTCGGGCGGCAACAACCTGGCCAGGCCTGCGCTGGCCACGCGCCTGCTCGAAGAAAGCCCAGGCCTCCTGGGCGACGACCCCTACCTCGCCTGCGCCACCGGCGACGCCGACGTGCTGCGCCAGGCGATCGCGCGCGATCCGGACTGGGTCCGGCGCGCGGGCGGGCCGCTCCTGCTGCCGCCGCTCAATGCGGTGGCGTGCTCCAGCCTGGTGCAGTTGCCGACCTTTCGCGACCGCCTGCGCGCCTGCGCCAAGCTGCTGCTCGACGCCGGTGCCGATCCGAACCAGGCCATCGGCAGCCGCTGGCCGCCCGCCTCGCTCGACGCGCCGTCGGAGGAATTCAAACTGTCCGCGCTGTACGGCGCAGCCGGACAGAACCGCGACGTGGAAATCACGCGGCTGCTGCTGGACGCCGGCGCCAACCCGAACGACGGCGAATCGCTCTACCACTCGCTCGAAGAACCCGCCTGCACGCGCCTGCTGTTGAAGGCCGGCGCGCGCGTCGGCGGCACGAATGCGCTCTATCGCGTGCTCGATCTCGAGCAGCTCGAATCGCTGCGACTGCTGCTCGCCCACGGCGGCGATCCGAACGAGGCCGCGCCCGGGGAGCCCACGAGCAGTTGGGGACGGCCGCTGCTGTGGGCCATCCGGCGGCGGCGCTCGGCCGCGCACATCGAGGCGCTTCTGGACGCGGGCGCCGATGCGTCGGCGCGCACGCCTGAGGGCATCGATGCGCACACGCTGGCACTGCGTTTCGGGCTGACGGAGGTGGCCCAACTGCTCGCACATCGGATCGGCGGGAATGCGCAGTTGCCGCTCGACGAGCAGTTCGTCGCGGCATGCGCGCGCGGCGATGGACCCACTGCACGACGCCTCCATGAAGAACATCCTCGGGTGCTTTCCATACTGTCTCCCGCGCAACTGCGCTTGCTCCCCGAACTGGCCGCGCAGCCGGGCTGCGGCGAGGCCGTGCAGCTGATGGTCGAGCTCGGCTGGCCGATCACCACGACCGGCGGCGACTGGGACGCCTCGGCGCTGAACCAGGCGGTGTTCCGCGGCGATGCGGCGCTCGCGCGCTTCCTGCTCGCGCACGGTGCGACGTGGACCGAGCAGCACGGCTTCGGCGACAACGTGTGCGGCTCGCTGTCGTGGGCTTCGCTCAACCAGCCCACCGACGACGGCGACTGGGTCGGCTGCGCCGAGGCGCTGGTCGCGCATGGCTTGCCCGGCGCGCAGCCCGACCCGGGCGGCTCGGACGGCGTGATCGTCGATGGGCGGCTCAAGTGGTTCTCCGACGAGGTGACCGACTTCCTTCTCGGCGCGTCCAGGGCGCCATGACCTGAATGGGCAGGCGCGCGGACCTTCGTGGCCGCGCGCCCTGCTTCATCGGATCGGGGCACCTCAGTCGCAAGCCGTCACGCCCGCGGGCGAATTGCGCAGCCGGTTGAGAAAGGTGAGCTGCACCTTCGCCGTATCGCTCCCTTGCATCGCGGCCTGACGCATCCACATCCGCGCCTCGCAGCGATCGGCCCTCACGGCCATGCCATAGAGCACCGGCCCGGTGAGCAGCACCATACCGAGCATCTCCTGCGCCTCGGCATCGCCCTGTGTGGCGGCCTGGCGGAGCAGTTCGAGCATCGAGCGGTAGTCGCGGGCGGTCTGGGCTTCCAGCGCGAGCTGGAACCGCTGCGCCGCGTGAAGATCGGCGCCCTCTTCCAAGGGTCCCGCCACGGAGAGTGCGGCCGTCAGGCACAGTACGCCCGACAGGAAGACGCGCCAGCGCAGCGACCAGCTTGCAATCTGGTTGAGTTCGGATGCCATCGATGTTCTCCATACGTCAGTGATATGGATGGCATCGTGGCTCTGTCGCCCCGAAAAAAGAACTCGGAATTCACGCAGGCCGCCTCAGTCGACGCCTGAGCCTTCCGCCCTCGGACGCTCTCAGAGCTTGTCTACGGCCTATGTGGGGCCACGTTGGGGCGCTGCCGTTCAGGGGGCAATCACGCCGACGGTGTGATCGCTCAGAGCACTGGTTGATCGGCCGCAAACCAGCAGCGTGCCCTCGTGCACAGGGCACCGGGTGCTCCCCGCAGCGAAATAAAGGAGGAGCGAAGCGGGGGACATTCGCGGAGGGGAGTACCCGGTGGCCTGTGCACGCGCCCCGAATGGCCCGCACACCACGCCGCGCAACTCCCCCCAACAGGCATCTGCATGGTCCCAAATAGAAATCGCAGACAGGCTCTCAGAACTTCGCGGTCAGCCCCACCTGCAGCTCGCGCCCCGGTCCCGGCATGATCAGGTTGTCCACGCTGCCGTGCGCGGAGACGTAGTACTTCCTGCCGGTGATGTTCTTCAGGTTCACGGACAGCTCGTAGCGCCCGGTCTTGTAGCTGGCCGCAAGGTCGGCCGTGACGTACGAAGGCAGCGTCACCAGGTTGCTGAGCGAGGCATAGCGCGCGGCCACGTAGTTCACGCCGCCGCCGGCGCTCAGGCCGTCGCCCAGGTCCTTCATGAGCCACACGAAAGCCGAGTGCCGCGGCGTGAGCGGCGCCACCTTGCCCTGCACCGGCATCGCAGCCCCGATGGGCAACTGCAGCGAACTCACCGTGGCCAGCGACTTGACCATGCGGCCGTCCAGGTAGGCGTAGCCCGCGCTGATGTCCCAGCGCCCCGGCAGCTTGCCGGCCAGCGCGAGCTCCATGCCGTTGGTGCGCTGCGTGCCCACGTTGATCTGCTGCGCCGGGTTGGCCGGATCGGTGTTCTTGATGCCCGAGCGCTCCAGGTTGAAAAGCGCCGCCGTGAGGTTGAGCGAGCCGTCCAGGAAGTCGAGCTTGGCGCCGATTTCCTTGTTCACCGTGATCTCGGGCTCGTTGGCGGCGTTGCCGGCCGACAGCGCGAAGGTCTCGGCCGAAGGCTGGAACGAGCGGCTGTACGACACGTAGTAGGACTGCGTGTCGGTCGGCTGCCAGACCACGCCCGCGCGCGGGCTGAACTTGCGGTCGGTGCGCGAAATCGGTGCCAGCGTGCGCTCGAAGGAAGTCTCCTGGCCGAACACGTCGTAGCGCCCGCCGATCAGCGCCTTCCACTGCGGCGCCAGCGTGATCTGGTCCTGCGCGTACAGCGCGGCTGTCTTGAAGGTGGAGTTGCTCGGAATGGCGCTGCTGGCCTGGTAGCTCGCGAACGGAATGGGCGCAGGCGCGGCCACCGGATTCAGGATGCTCACGCGCTCATAGCCGGTGGCCGAAGACACCGAGTACAGGCGCTTGTCCTGCTTGCCGAATTCCGCGCCGACCAGCCACTCCTGCTTGAAGCCGCCGAGGTCGTTGCGCCAGGTCAGGTCGGTCTGGTTGAACCAGCCGCTCTCGTCGCGGTCGACAAACCCGCGGGTGCGGCCCACGGTCATGCGCACCGGGTCGGTGGTGCCGCTGGGCAAGGTGTTGAAGCGGTCGAGCTTGTAGCTGTAGTAGCGGGTGGTGTTGCGCAGGCCCAGCGTGTCGCTGAAGCGGTGGTTGAGCGTTGCGGTGAAGGACTGCACCCGCGTCGTGGTGGTGTCGTCGCGCTTCGCGAAGGCGGAGCCGTAGTAGGTGCCGATGGGCACGTTGACCGGCCGGCCGTTGAGCGCCGGAATGCCGAAGTCCGTCAACCGCTGGTCGTAGGCGTTGGTGTACTGCAGCAGCAGGTCGGTCTGCGGGCTGAACTTCATCGCCAGCGAAGGCGCGATGTTGTAGCGATCGATGAACTGCTGGTCGCGGTAGCTGCCCGATTTTTCGCGYGCGACATTGAGGCGGAACGCCATGTTCTCGCCGATGGGCGTGTTGAGATCGGTGGTCAGCCGCTTGAAGTCGTGGCTGCCCAGGCCGAGCGAGACCTCGCCGAAGGGACGCTCGAAGATGGGCTTCTTCGTCACGCGGTTGACCAGGCCGCCCGACGAGCCCCGGCCGTACAGCACCGCGGCCGGCCCCTTCAGCACCTCGATGCGCTCCGTGTCCGACAGGTCGCGGAAATACAGCGCGTCATCGCGCACGCCGTCCACGAACCAGTCGGCGATGGCCGTGAAGCCGCGGATCACCACCTGGTCGCGCTGGCCATCCCCGGCGTTGAAGGAAACGCCGGGTGCATTGCGCAGCGCGTCCTGCATCGAGGTCGCCCCCTGGTCGCGCAGCAATTGCGCCGGCAGCACGTTGACGGCCTGCGGAATGTCGCGCAACGGCGCGGTGCCCTTGGTGGCGGTGCTGCCGGCGGCAGGGGCGTAGCCGGTGTCCTGTTCGGCGTTGACGATCACCTCCTGGAGCGCGGTGGTGCCCTGCGCCTGCGCGGCACAGTGCAGGAAGGCCAGGGCGGCGACGAACAGGGGCTGGTGGCGCAGGCGCGGCGCATGCGAACGGACGGACATGAGATTTCCTTCAGGGGGCGACAACGGAATCGCGAAGCGACATGCCGCCTCGCCATCGACCGGATGGCGAAACGCATGTGCCCTGCCTGGAAAAATCTGGGTTGGGTACCCTCTGGCCGACCCGCGCTGGCGCAGAGGCCAGGGAGCAGCAGCAAAGGGGATCGCATCGCGCGACCCCGGAATTCTATGCGGCGGTGCCGCTCGAAAAGCGCCCGGTCAGTTGGCGCTCAGGTCCATCAGCATGCGCGACAGCAGGTAGAGCCGCGGCACCACGCTTTCGACCTCCGCATATTCCTCCGGCGTGTGGATGCCGCCGCCCACGATGCCGAAGCCGTCGAGCACCGGCACGCCCACACCCGCCACCAGGCTGGCGTCGGCCGCGCCGCCGCTGCTCTCGATGGTGAGCTTCTTGCCGATCTCGGCGTAGATGCCCTCGGCCATGCGGACCAGCTTGTCCGACGCGGCGGAGCGCGGCATCGGCGGCAAGCCGCGGACGAGGCGCACGCGCACCTCGGTCTCGGGGATCAGCTTGTTCTGCGAGATGCGAACCAGGTCCTTCTCGACGCGGTCGAGCTCTTCCGGCGTGGCGGCGCGCACGTCGCCCTTGGCGCTTGCGGTGGCGGGAATCACGTTGGTCGGGCCGTTGGCCGTGAGCACCGTGAAGTTCACCGTGGTCTTCTTCGCGGCATCCGCCGTCTTCGAGAGCTGCAGCACCTGGTGCGCCACTTCCATCGCCGCGTTGCGGCCGGCTTCGGGCGCCACGCCGGCGTGCGCGGCCAGTCCCTTCACTTCGACGAGCGCCGTGGCCGAGCCCTTGCGTTCCACCACGAGGCCGTCGGCGGGACGGCCGGGCTCCAGGTTCAATGCCACGTCGTTCTGCTTGGCGATGCGCTCGATCAGCGCGCTGGTGCCGACCGACCCCACCTCTTCGTTCGTGTCGATCAGGAAGGTGATCTGCCCATAGTCCTTGAAGCCGATCTGCTGCAGGATCTTCAGCGCCTGGAGCCCGGCGACGACGCCGCCCTTGTTGTCCATCACGCCGGGGCCGTAGGCACGCCCGTCCTTGATGTAGAACGGCTTGGCCGCGGCCGTGCCTTCCTTGAACACGGTGTCGATGTGGGCGAGGATCAGGATCTTCTTCTTGCCCTGGCCGGTCAGCGTGGCGACCACGTTGGTGCCGGGATGCGGGTCCGCCGGAAAGGTCTCGATGCGCGCGCCGAGCTTGCGCAGTTCCTCGACGGCAATTTCACGAACCTTGTCGAGCCCCTCGGTGCTGGCCGACCCGGAGTCGATGTTGACCATGCGCTCCAGCAGCTTGAGCGCCTCGTCCTTCTGCTGCGTCGCCGCGTCCAGCGCACCCTGGTGCGGCTTCTGGGCCATGGCGTTGCCCGCCAGCAGTGCGCAGGCCAGCACCACGCCGTGACAGGCGGTGCGCAGCGGCGCGGATTTCGTGAAGGGGAGGCGCGTGTGCAGAGTCATAGGGTCCGTTCTGTTGTTCGTCCGGGTGTCCGGTGGAAAGACGCCCGCTCCTCGCGGGCGCCGCAGGCTATCACCCGCGTTCCGCGCGGGTCAAGCGAACAACGAACGGAACAGGCCTCGCCACCTAACAGCAGCGCCCCTTGCCCGCCCCATAGCGCGCCTCCAGCCGTTCGCGGAAGAAGGCCTCGTAGCTCATCGGCGGCTGGTCCGGATGCGTGGCCGCCATGTGGGTCAGGTAGGCGTCGTAGTCGGGCATGCCGACCATCAGCCGCAGCGACTGCTTGAGCGAGCGGGCGAAGTACCGCCCGGCTTCCGGCATGGCGAGGCCCATGGCTGCGCTGCTCAGCGCGCCGCCGATGCGGCGAGCGGCTCGAACGGCGTCTCTTTCGTGGTCGGCCGGTTGGCCACGCGCGCCGCGAGGCAGGCCTTGATGCTGTAGACCAGCACGCTCAGCACCACGAACATGAAGAGCGCGCACAGCGCCGCATCGAGACGGTCGTTGAAGACGATGCGCGACATGGCCTCGGGCGTCTTGGCCGGCGCCACCAGCACGCCGTTGGCCAGGCCGTCGACGTACTTCGCCGCGTGCGAGAGGAAACCGATCTTCGGATCGGGCGAGAAGATCTTCTGCCAGCCCGCCGTGAGCGTGCAGGCCAGCAGCCATGCGGCCGGCGCAATCGCCACCCATGCATAGCGCTCGCGCTTCATGCGGAACAGCACCACCACGCCGAGCAGCAGCGCCACCGCGGCCAGCATCTGGTTGGAGATACCGAACAGCGGCCACAGCGTGTTGATGCCGCCCAGCGGATCGACCACGCCCTGGTAGAGGAAGTAGCCCCAGGCCGCCACGCACAGCGCCGTGGCCACGAGATTGGCCGGCAGCGAATCGGTGCGCTTGAGCGCGGGCACGAAACTGCCCAGCAGGTCCTGCAGCATGAAGCGGCCGGCGCGGGTGCCGGCGTCCACGGCCGTGAGGATGAAGAGCGCCTCGAACAAGATCGCGAAGTGGTACCAGAAGGCCATCATGGCCTGCCCGCCGATCACCTGGTGGAGGATGTGGGCCATGCCCACCGCCAGCGTCGGTGCGCCGCCGGCGCGGCCGAGGATGGTGGTTTCGCCCACGTCCTTCGCGGTCTGCAGCAGCATCTCGGGCGTGATCACGAAGCCCCAGCTCGAGATGGTCTGCGCCGCCTGCTGCGCGGTGCTGCCCACCAGCGCGGCCGGGCTGTTCATCGCGAAGTAGATGCCGGGCTCGATGCACGAGGCCGCCACCAGCGCCATCACGGCGACGAAGGATTCGGCCAGCATGCCGCCGTAGCCGATGAAGCGCGCGTGGCGCTCGTTGTCGAGCATCTTGGGCGTGGTGCCCGAGGAGATCAGCGCATGGAAGCCCGACACCGCGCCGCAGGCGATGGTGATGAAGAGGAACGGGAACAGGCTGCCCGACCACACCGGCCCGCCGCCCTGCGCAAACTGCGTGATGGCCGGCATCTGCAGCGTCGGCATCACGAACACGATGCCGATGGCCAGCGCGATGATCGTGCCGATCTTCAGGAAGGTCGACAGGTAGTCGCGCGGTGCAAGCAGCAGCCACACCGGCAGGCTGGCGGCGACGAAGCCATAGCCCACGAGCATCCAGGTCAGCGCCTTGCCGTCGAAGGTGAAGAGCGGCGCCCATTCGGGGCTCTGGCTCACGGCCTGGCCGCCGAAGATGGCGAGCATCAGCAGCACGAAGCCGATCAGCGACACCTCGCCGATGCGCCCCGGACGGATGTAGCGCAGGTACACGCCCATGAACAGCGCCACCGGAATCGTGGCCGCCACCGTGAAGGTGCCCCACGGCGATTCGGCCAGGGCCTTCACCACGATCAGCGCCAGCACCGCGAGGATGATGATCATGATCATGAAGGTGCCGAACAGCGCGATCATGCCCGGCACCGCGCCCATCTCCTGCTTGACCAGGTCCCCGAGCGAGCGGCCGTCGCGCCGCGTGGAGATGAACAGGATGATGAAGTCCTGCACCGCCCCCGCGAACACCACGCCCGCCAGCACCCACAAGAGGCCAGGCAGGTAGCCCATCTGCGCGGCGAGCACCGGGCCCACCAGCGGACCGGCACCTGCGATGGCCGCGAAGTGATGGCCGAACAGCACGTTCTTGTCGGTGGGCACGTAGTCGAGGCCGTCGTTGTGGCGGTGCGCCGGCGTCTTGCGGTTCCCGTCCAGACCCAGTACCTTGTCGGCAATGAAGAGGCTGTAGTAACGGTAGGCGATCAGGTAGGTGCAGATCGCGGCGGCCACCACCCAGAGGGCGTTGACGCTTTCGCCTCGGGTGAGGGCCACCGTGCCGAGCGCGAACGCGCCGACGACGGCCACGACCAGCCACACCAGGTGGCGTCGGATGCTTTGCATGCGGATGTCTCCATTATTTCGAACCCGCAAAGTGTTCCCGGCCGGGGTCGTGCTGCCATCCGTCAGACCGCGTGGAAAGGGTGCGTGGCTTTGCTTAATGGAAAACCCTTGCGGCGTGAGACCGACAGGGCACCAGGGGCCCCACCGAAAAAGCTCGCACTTTTAACAAATGTGATAAATTCACATTTATAACAATATGACACATCTCCACCGGGATCCACGATGAACCAGCATGCGTGCGCGCGGAAACGCGGCGGCTTCACATTGATCGAATTGATGATCACGGTCGCAGTGATAGCCATTCTCGCGGCCATCGCATTGCCGAGCTATACGCAATACGTCATTCGCTCCAAGCGTTCCGCCGCGCAGGCGCAGATGATGGACATCGCCAACCGGCAGCAGCAGTTCCTCATCGCCAACCGGAACTACGCCGACAAGACCGCCCTGACCGCCAGCGGCTACGCGCTCCCTTCGGAAGTCGCCAGCAACTACAGCTACGACGTCACCCTGTCGACCACCGGCGTTCCCGGGTTCACGCTGACCCTCACCCCGCTCGGCACCCAGGCGAGCGACGGTGCGCTCACCCTCAACAGCGAAGGCGTGAAGACGCCTGCCGGCAAATGGTGAAGACAAAGCCTGCCCGCTCCCGGCCGCTGCGTGCCCAGCGCGGCACCACGCTGATCGAAGTGCTGGTCACGGTGATCGTCCTGGCGTTCGGGCTGTTCGGCCTCGTGGGCCTGCAGGCCCGCCTGCAGGCATCGGAAATGGAGTCCTACCAGCGTTCGCAGGCCCTGATCCTGCTGAACGACATGGCCAGCCGCATCGCGATCAATCGCCGGATGGCCTCGAGCTACGTCACGAGCGCGCCGCTGGGCGGCGCCGCCGTGTGCCCGACATCGACGGGCACGCGCCAGCAGACGGACGCCACCGAGTGGTGCAACGCCCTGCAGGGCGCGGCCGAAACCTCCGGCAACAGCAAGCTCGGCACGGTGGTCGGCGGGCGCGGCTGCGTGGAAGACCTGGGCAACAACGAATACCTCGTCACGGTCGCGTGGCAGGGCCTGGTGCCGATCGCCGCGCCGCCGGCCGGCGTGGCCTGCGGCAAGGACCTCTACGACAGCACCGCCGTCGGCGCGCGCTGCGTGAACGACCTGTGCCGCCGGACCGTGACCACGCTGGTGCGCATCGGGGCGCTCTCATGACGTCGCCGCGAATCCGCCAACGCGGGCTGACGCTGATCGAACTGATGGTGTCGATCACCATCATGCTGATCATCATCGCGGCCCTGCTCACGCTGTTCCTCAACGTGAGCAACACCCAGCGCGAGATGGAGCGCGTCAACCGCCAGATCGAAAGCGGCCGGCTCAGCATCTTCGTGCTCGAGAACGAGGTCGCGCACGCGGGCTTCTGGGAAAACTACATGCCCCAGTTCGACGACCTCACCATCAACGGCGCTCCCGAGAACGTGCCCACCGGCACCCCGCCCGACCCCTGCCTGGCCTACACGGTCGCGACCTGGACCGACGACTACAAGCGCCAGCTGCTCGACATCCCGGTGCAAAGCTACGAGAGCGTCCCCGCCAGCTGCACGGACCTGCTGAAGAACAAGAAGGCCAACACCGACATCCTGGTGGTGCGGCACGCCGAGACATGCCTGCCCGGCACACCCAACTGCGAGGCCGACACCGCCGGCAAGCTGTACTTCCAGTCGTCCCTCTGCGGCACGCAGAAGCCCTCTTCATTCGACCTCTCCACGGCGGGCTTCACCAACATGCTGGGCAAGGACTGCACGACACCGACGCCCAAGCGCAAGTTCATTGCGGACATCTACTACGTGCGCGACTACGCCGAGACGGTGGGCGACGGCGTCCCCACGCTGGCGCGCTCGCGTTTCGACCTCGCGGGCGGCACGCTGGCGCAGCAAGCCCCGGTGCCGCTGATCGAGGGCGTCGAGGGCTTCCGCGTCGAGCTGGGACTGGACACGCTGGGCAAGACCAGCGCCGCCGCCAACTACACCGTGCCGATCGCCTGGGCCGACGCGAGCAACAGATCCACGCYGTCCAACCGCGGCGACGGCAGCCCCGACGGCAACTTCGTGCATTGCAGCGCGGCCGCGCCCTGCACTGCCGACCAACTGATCAACGTGGCGGCGGTCAAGCTCCATGTGCTGGCGCGCAGCAACGAGATTTCGCCCGGCCACACCGACACGCGCACCTACAACCTGGGCGCGGCGACGCTGGGCCCGTTCAACGATCACTACAAGCGGCACGCGTTCGCCACCACGGTGCGCCTGACCAACGTGACCGGCCGGAGAGAAACGCCATGAAGCGCATGCCGTCCACCAATGCCTCCCAGCGGGGCGCGGCGCTGATCATCGGGATGATCATGCTGCTGCTGATCACGCTCACCGTTACCGCGGCCTTCAACCTCAGCGGCTCCAACCTCAGGGCCGTGGGCAACCTGCAAACCCGCAACGAAGCCGTCGCCGCGGCCAACCGCGCGATCGAGGAGGTCGCGAGCAGCCTGCTGGTGCCGGGCTCCGACGGCACCCCTTCGACCGTGGCGCCCCAGGGCACCGTGAGCATGGTCGACATCAACAACGACGGCAGCGCCGACTACATCGTGTCGGTCGCCGCGCCGGTCTGCGTGCGCGCCACCAAGGCCACCGACTCCGGCGGGGGCGGCGTGACCGGCCCGAGCGGCATCACCGGCGGCGCCTCCAGCAGCGGTTCGGGTCTTTCCGCCCTGCCCGATCAATACAACTCGGTCTGGGACATCAGCACCACCGTGACGGAGGCCGCCGGCAGCAACACCGGCGCCACCACGGCCGTGCGCCAGGGCGTTCGGGCGCTCCTGAACAAGGCGCAGTTCGAAGCCCTGTGCGCCACGCCCCCAGCACTCCCATGAACCATGACGACGAACGGGTCCGCACCATGACAAGGAAATTCTTCGCCCCCCTGTGGGCCGCCGCGCTGCTGGCCTTGCCGCTGTGCCCGGCACACGCGGAGGACATCGACCTCTTCGTGGGCTACAACCAGACCGCCACGCAGGCACCGAACGTGCTGTTCGTGCTGGACAACACGGCCAACTGGAACCAGCCCTTCACCGCCGAGCTCACCGCGCTCGCCAAGGCCTTCGAAAGCCTGCCGACCAACAAGTTCAAGGTCGGCCTGATGATGTTCAGCGAGACCGGGGGCGGCAATTCGAATGCCGACGGCGGCTACGTGCGCGCCGCGGTGCGCATGCTGGACGACGGCACCAAGGTGAAGTACGGCGCCATGATCCGCAACCTGGACAAGCTCAAAGACAAGTCCAACGGCGGCAAGGCCGGCAAGACCATGGCCGAGGTCTACCGCTACCTCGCCAGCGGCACGCCGATCGCGGGCAACAACAAGCTCAAGGCCGACTACAGCGGCAACGTCTACGTCTACAACGGCACGGACGCGTCGTCCAAGGACGTCTGGGCCCTGCCGCGCAACGCGCTCAATGCGATCAACAGCACCACCTACGTCGGCCCGAGCACCGAGAACTGCATCGGCACCTACGTCATCTACATCAGCAACGGCGCGGCACAGGACAACACCAACGACAGCCAGACCTCGGCCGAGGCCCTGCGCGCGGCCGGCGGCAGCACGGCGGCCATTCCCCTGAGCCCCAGCGGCTCGCAGGACAACACGGCCGACGAGTGGGCGCGCTTCCTGCAAACCAGCATGGGCGTGAAGATGTACACCATCGAGGCCGCCAAGGCCTCGGGCGGCCAGGGCCCCGGCTGGACCGCGCTGCTCAACAGCATGGCCACCCAGAGCAAGGGCGAGTACTACGACCTCTCGCTCAAGCCCGACCTCGGCGCCGCGCTGGGCGCGACGCTCGACGACATCTTCAGCAAGATCCAGTCGGTCAACAGCGTGTTCTCTTCCGTGAGCCTGCCCGTCAGCGTGAACACGCAGGGCACCTACCTGAACCAGGTGTTCGTCGGCATGTTCCGCCCCGACCAGGACGCGTTTCCGCGCTGGAACGGCAACCTCAAGCAGTACAAGCTGGGGCTCGACAGCAACAACCAGCTGATCCTGCAGGACGCCGCCGGCGCCAACGCGGTCAACAACCAGACGGGCTTCGTCGCCCCCTGCGCCCGGAGCTACTGGACGCCCGTGCCGAGCGATACCGACACCTACTGGAGCTTCCGCCCCTCCGGCGACTGCCTGGGCAAGGAAGCGGCCGACAGCCCCGACGGCAACGTCGTGGAAAAAGGCGCGCAAGGCTACATGCTGCGCCGCCTTGCCGTGGCCAACCGCAACATGAAGACCTGCGCACCCGGCAGCTGCACGGCACTGACCGCCTTTGCCGGCGGCAACGCGGCCATCAGCCAGGCGGCCCTGGGCGTGACCAGCGACACCGACCGGACCAACCTGATCGACTGGGTACGCGGCCTCGACAACAAGGGCGACGAAAGAACCGACGCCAGCGGCAACCCCCTGACCTCCACCGCCATGCGCCCCTCCGTGCACGGCGACGTGGTGCATTCGCGCCCCGTGGCCGTCAACTACGGCACCGACGCCGCGCCCCAGGTGGTGGTGTTCTATGGCGGCAACGACGGCGTGCTACGGGCCATCAACGGCAACCGCAGCACGGCCATCGGCTCGGCCGCGGCGGGCGACGAACTGTGGTCTTTCGTGCCGCCGGAGTTCTACGGCAGCCTCAAGCGGCTGTACGACAACAGCACCCGCATCAACTTTCCCGGCCTGCCGGTCAGCGTGGGCGCCGTCGCACCCAAGCCCTACGGCATGGACGGCGCGGTGTCGGCGTACCGCCGCGACACCAGCGCATGGCTGTTCGCCAGCATGCGCCGGGGCGGCCGGCTGATCTATGCCTTCGACGTCTCCAACCCGGCAGCGCCGTCGCTGAAGTGGCGCAAGGGTTGCCCGAACCAGGACAACGACACCGGCTGCGACAGCGGCTTCGACGGCATCGGCCAGACCTGGTCGGCGCCGAAAGTGGTGAAGTCGACCGGCTACGGCGCCGGCAACACCCCGCTGCTGATGTTCGGCGGCGGCTACGACAAGTGCGAAGACGTCGATGCCAACGCGGCCGTCCAGGCCTGCGGCACCAGCACCAAGGGCAACAGGATCTACGTGCTCGACGCCGACACCGGCACGCGCCTCAACATGTTCACGACCGACCGCGCGGTGGCCGGGGAAATCACCGTCATCACCGACAGCCTTGGCCTGGCAAGGATCGCCTACGCCGCCGACCTGGGCGGCAACGTCTACCGCATCGCCATCGGCGACGCGTCGCCGGGCAGCTGGACCATGACCAAGATCGCCTCGCTCGGCTGCGATACCGTGACCACCTGCACGCCCAACCGCAAGTTCATGTTCGGCCCCGACGTGGTGGAAGACAACGGCGTCTACGTGCTCCTGCTGGGCTCGGGCGACCGCGAAAAGCCGCTGCGCTACTACAGTGCCGCGCTCAGCGTGGCCAACCGCTTCTACATGCTGGTGGACAAGCCCTCCGACACCGCCTGGCTGAGCGCCGAATCGACGAATTGCGCAAGCGCCGTGCTGTGCCACGCCTCGCTGCAGGCCATCACCGGCACGGCCACCCCCACCGCCACCGACCTCGCGAACAAGAAGGGCTGGTACCTCGCGCTCGCCGCCGGCGAACAGGTGGTCACCGGCTCGGTGACGGCGTACGGCGTCACCACCTTCAACACCCACACCCCGACCGACCCGAGCGTGCGGCAATCGTGCCGGGCCGACCTGGGCACGGCCAACGTCTACAACGTGTCGTACGCCAACGCGGCGCCCCAGGGCACCAGCGGCCGCTTCCAGAATGTGGTGGGCGGCGGCCTCGCCCCTTCGCCCGTGGTGGGCCGGGTGCAGCTGGACGACGGCAGCATGCGCGACGTGGTGATCGGCGCCAACCCCGACTCCTTCCTCAGCCCGAAGGGCGCCACGCCCAAGGCGGCCTTCAAGCAGCCCAAGGGCCGGGTCTACTGGTTCATCCAGAAGTAGGCGGCGGTGACCAGGATGCGCACCACCCCCCTGATGGGCACGAGCAAGCCGGCCGCCGCACGCATGGGCATGCGCGAGCGCGGCTTCACGCTGATCGAACTGGTGGTCACCCTCGCCGTGCTGGTCGTGCTGGCCGCCATTGCCGTGCCCTCGTTCGAGAACATCCGCCTGTCGACTCGGCTCAGCGCCTACGCCACCGCGCTGGTCTCCGGCAGCCAGCTGGCCCGCAGCGAGGCGATCAAGCGCAACGCGCCCGTCACGCTGTGCACCTCGGCCAACGGCACCAGCTGCAGCACCTCGGGGCAATGGGAAACCGGCTGGATCGTCCTGAGCGGAACGCGGGTGCTGCAGTCCCAGCCCGCCGCCGCCGACGGCTACCTCCTGCGCGATGCCGGAGGCGCCAGCGCCATCACCTTCGAGGCCACCGGCGTGGGCACCAGCCAGGGCAAGATCACCATCTGCCGGGCCACCCCCAGTGCTTCCCAGAGCCGCATGGTCAGCATCAGCGCCACCGGCCGCACCTCTGTCATACGTTCGAACGACGCCACCTGCTCGAATTAGTACGAACGCCTTCATCCCATCCCGCTTTGCAAACGACAATGGAGGGCTTGCGCCGGCCTGACCACCACGGCCGCGCAAGCCCCTTGCAAACCAGGAACAACGCTTCGCTTTGATGGAACACCGGCTGGACTGGGCCCTTGGTGCCTGCGCTCGCATCCTTCGCCCCGTGGTGAGGCTCGCCCTCGCCATGGGCGTGAAGCATCCGCACCTGGAAGAGCTGCTGCGTGACCTGCTGATCGAGGAAGCCCAGCGGTCCTGGCGCCAGCAGGGCGTGCCCAAACCCAACCTCAGCCAGCTCTCGGTCACGACCGGGCTGAACCGCAAGGCCGTCACCGCCAAGGTCCGGGCGACGCTCGACCCCCTCCCCCACACCGAACTGTCGGCGGCGGCCAAGACCTTCACGCTCTGGCTGCAGATGCTGACCGATGACGCCTCCCTGCGGCGCCTGCCCGTTGCGGCCGGCAGCGCCGCCCCGTCCTTCGAGACCGTGGCCCGCCTGGGCAGCCGCGGCAACGTGCACCACCGCACCATCCTCGACGAGCTGATCCGCCTGAACATGGTGGCCGAGAGCGACGGCGTCGCCGAACTCATGGCCGACGGCTTCGTGCCGATCGAAGACCTTCAATCGATGCTCGCCTTCGTGGGCGACAACGGCCGCGACCACCTGCTCGCCGCGGTGTCCAACACCCTGGGCGAGCAGCCGCGGATGCTCGAACGCGCCGTCTATGCGCGCGGCCTTTCGCTGCAGGACTGCGAGCAGATCCACCGCCTGGTGCGGGAGCGCTGGTCGGCCCTGCATCACGAGCTGGCGCACGAAATGACAGAGGCCGTCGACCGGGCCCCGGCCGAGGCCAAGGGGCGCATCCGGGTCGGCATCTACACGTATTACGAAGACGAGGGCGCACCATCGCCCTCGCACCCACCGAAAAGCGAGCCTCTCCCATGACCACCACGAAGACACCCGGCAGATGGATGCGCGGTCTCCTTGTCGCGGGGACGATGGTGCTGTTGCTCTCGTGCGGCGGGGGCGGCGGCGGTGGTGGCAGCGCAACCGCCTTGCCGGTCGGCACCGGCTCGGGCACTGGCGCGTCCGGGACGGACGCGGGGGGCAGCGGGACCGGCACCGACGGCACCGGCACCGGAACGGGCACAGGCGCCGGTGGCACCTCGGGCACCTCGGGCACCGACGGCGGCACCAGCACGGCCGGCAACAGCACGGGCGACGGTTCCGGCGTGGGCTCGGGCGGCACCGGCGTGAGCGCGGACGCGGGCGGCATCGGCGGCGTGGACGGGCTGGGCAGCGTCATCCTCAACGGCCTGCGCTACAACACCGACAGCGCGACCTTCAGCCTCGAAGACACCACCGAGCTGCAGATCGGCATGAGCGCGCGGATCGCCGGCAAGGTCGACGCCGACTTCACCAGCGGCACGGCGACGCAGGTCGTGTCGGCAGCCGAACTGCGCGGCACGGTGTCCGGCATCGACACGGCCGCCGGCAGCTTCGTCGTGATGGGGAGCACCGTGACCACCGACACGGCCACCGTCTGGGCCGACGCGGCGAACGGCGTGGCAGACCTCGTGGCCGGCAGCGGCGTGGTGCAGGTGTGGGGTCTGCCCGCCGCACCGGGCACGCTGCGCGCCACGCGCATCCAGATACAGCCGGCATCGGTCGAGCCCCTGGTCACCGGCACTGTGCAGAACCTCAACCCACTGCAGAAGACTTTCGTGCTCGGCCTGCTGAAGGTCGACTACGGTGCGGCCACCCTGGAGTCGGGCATCGACGCCACGACCCTGGCCGACGGCGTGATCGTTCGCGTACGCGGCACCCAGGCGCCGACCGCGGGCGACTTCACGGCCACGAAGGTGCAAGGCTGGTACGCCATCCCGAGCAGCGATGGCGTCGCGGTCCAGCTGGCGGGCGTCATCACCAACTTTGCGTCGCAGAGCGATTTCAAGGTCCTTGGTACACAGGTCAATGCGCTGAATGCCCAGATCACCGGCGGCCCGGCCAATTCGCTCGGCAACGGCGTCAAGGTCGAGGTCGACGGCTTCATGACCGGCGGCGTGCTGGTGGTCAAGAAGCTGCGCATCCGCTACGTGCCCGGCACCGGCGGGCCGGCGTCCTTCACGGTGATCGGTCCCATCAGCGCCTACCAGCCGCCCGCCAGCTTCAGGGTCAAGGGCCAGCCGGTGGACGCCAGCGGGTCCGGATTCGAGAACGGCACCGTCGCGGATCTGGGCAACGGCAAGAGCGTGACCATCGTCGGCGACAGGATCGTCAACGGCGTGCTCATCGCGCAGCGGGTGACTTTTACCGTGCCCTGAGAACACGGGGCCCGTCTCTACGTTCCCCCCGCACGCAGCCCCTTCTTCGAACGGGAGCGAAACGCCAGCCACGCCGTGCCGCCGAACGCCAGGATGAAGACGCCCACCGGCAGCGCGTCTTTCCATCCGGTCCCCCCGGCCAGAAATTCCCTCAGCATGAGCCACGGGACCAGCGGGAAAGCGAGCAGCACCACAACGGCGGGCACATGGGCATGTGACGGATGAAGGGCCACCGACAGTGCCGTCATCACAAAGCTGGCCACCAGGTACGAGAGCAAGAGCTTGAACGCGGTTTTCATACGGCTACCTTTTCTGCGCGAAGCGGCCTGCTTCAGGGCCGGCGCGCCTGCATCGGCTGGCGCGACCAGTAGACGCCGTCGAGGCGATCGAGCCGCACCTCGCCGCCGGTCGACGGCGCATGCACGAACCGCCCTGCCCCCACATAGATGCCCGCATGCGTCGGCGCGGATGCGCCGAAGAGCACCAGGTCGCCCGTGCGGATCTCGGACGCCGCCACCGGCTGGCCGAAGGCGGCCATCCGCGCCACCGTGCGCGGCGGCACCTGCCCCACGCTTTCTCGGTACACGTAACCGATGAGCCCGCTGCAATCGAAGCCGCCATCCGGCGTGTTGCCGCCGTAGCGGTACGGCGTGCCGACCAGGCCCAATGCGTGGATCGCGATGCCGTTCGACTGTTCGGCCGTCAGCGGCGGGACGTTGGATGCGGAACCGGGCGACGGCGCGCGTGGGCTTGCGCAGCCCAGCACCAGAAGGCAGGCGCCTATCGAAAGCAGCCGAAGCAACGGCAGGCGCAAGCGCGACATGGGCATGGGTGTGTTGGGCATGTTGAATGGATGGGTCTTGTCGTGACGGGGAGCCCGCTCCGGTTGGCGATGCGCCATCCGGGCGTGGTGATCATTCTGGCGCTTGCGGTGCTGACGTTGCTGACGCGTTCAAACGAATGAATCTGCGAAGGAGATGCGCCCTGCCGGGAGAGACCATGTTGGCTGGCGAAGGCCAAATTCCCAAAGTACCATCGCAAAGTCGAACTGCCGCCTCGCGGCGGCCGCGGCCAATCAGAGGCGGTGCCGTGAAAGCGGTCCACCGTCGAACGTTGAGGGGCGATGCTATGACATACGACATGGTCAAGGTCGAAGAAGCGCTTCTGGCGCTGCTCGGCGTCTTTGAGTTCGAGAACGGACGCGTATGGAAGCGATATGACTTCGCAACCATGGACGGGCTCCACGAAAAAGGGCTCATCACGGAGGCCCACGGCAGGCAGGAGTCGGTCTACCTGACGGACGAGGGGATGCGTCGTGCCAAAGAGCTCGCGGCCAAACACTTCGGGACCCGTGGAGCGGCGCCGGCGCGCGAATAGCTGCGGCAGAGTGCGGCCACCGCCAGACCTTCACCGCGGTGGCGGCTCAACGCGGTTCAATTCTTGAGGAGGAGGTATGCAGATTCGCAGCGCTGCGGCTTCTGATGTCGATGCGGTTTATCGCCTTCTTTCGACCAACGGATGGGCTCACCGAATCGCCGACATCGAGCAGCTCCGCCAACTGATCTCGGCGTCGCAGCAGGCGGTGATTGCGGTGGCAGATGGCGAGGCAGTCGGCTTTGCACGCGCCATCAGCGATGGCATGTCCAACGGATACCTGTCCATGGTCGTGGTCGCCGAGCCCTTTCGTCGGCGAGGCATCGGGCAGGCGCTCGTCCAATACATCGTAGGGTCGGAAGCAGACATTACATGGGTGCTGCGAGCGGGAAGACCGGGCGCCGCCGAGTTCTTCGCCAAGCTGGGATTCAGCGCCTCTTCGGTTGCGATGGAGCGCCCGCGGGGGCGACGGTCTGCGGATTGAAGTTTGATGCAGAAGGCAGAGTGCGGCCATCAGCGGACATAGGAGGCCAGATGACAGTACCGGAAGAGCGCGTTGAATACTTCAAGGACGGTACGGTCCGCGCTCGTGGCCAGATGCTCGACGGCTTGTTGAGCGGCTACTGGGAATGGTTCCGAAAGGATGGCGTTCGAATGCGCTCGGGCTACTTCGAGCTTGGAGCCCAAGTAGGAACGTGGACGACCTACGATAAGCACGGTGCGGTGTACAAAGTCACAACGATGAAGCCAAAGGGCAAGTGACGGCCACAACCGGGCATTGACGAGGCCCGGCTGGGGATCCGGGCTACTGTCGGCTTTGATGACGATCAGTCGATCCGTTGCTGGAAGGAAAGCATGGCCACGCTCCACTTGTGGCACTGGCTAATAGTCTTGGTGGTAATCGCGATCATCTTCGCGATGCCAAAGAACTTGCCATAAGCGACGCTTGCGTAGCTGGATTCGACGGCGAAGCCGACGTTCAAGGTCGAAGCTCGAATGCATTCACGGCGCTCTTGTTTGCTCATTCAGCGGCCGGCAAACCTCCAGCACCACCCCACGCAGCCACCGATGCGCAGGATCCCGATCAAGACGCGGATGCCACATCTGCGACACGGTGATCTGCTCCGTAGGCAGCGGCAGAGGGAACGAGCGCAGCGTGCCCCGCGCCCTCAGGTGCTCAAAGTACGAGGACGGTATCAATGCAATTAACTCAGTCGCGGCCGCTATCGACAAGGCGGTGCTGAAGCTGGGCACCACGACTGCGGTATTGCGCACCAGGCCCATCGCTGCGAGCGCGTCGTCCACCGGTCCCACAGTCCGGCCATGGCGTGAAGTGACCACGTGGTCGCAGGCAGCGTAGCGCTCGGCAGTGATCTCGGGCTCGGCGAGCAGGGGATGGCCCTGGCGCACTACCGCGATGAATCGGTCGCGATAGAGCGCCTGAACGCGTACCTCCGGGCCCGACTCGCCAAGAACGCCGACATCCAGATCGAGCAATCCCTCACGCAGGGGGCGAACGTCCTTGTCGGGCTTGGGCGCGAAGCGCAGGCGAACGCCGGGTGCTTCGCGCGCGGCACGCGCCACCAGCTGATGCGCGAAGGCCTCGATGAAGCCGTCGTTGGCGCGTATCGTGAACAAGTGCTGGAGCGTGCGAGGGTCCATGCTCGCGCCGGTGGGCTGAAGTACCGCGCGTGACTCCTGCACCAGCTCCCTGACGCGGTCGCGCAGTGCCAGCGCATGCGGCGTGAGCACCATAGCGCGACCCGCGCGCACGAGGAGCTGGTCCCCGGTCGATTCCCGCAACCGCGCGAGCGCCCGGCTCATGGCCGACTCGCTCAGGCCCAGGCGCTCGGCGGCTTTCGCGACGCTGCCCTCGGAAAGAAGCGCGTTCAGCGCAAACAGCAGGTTCAGGTCGGCATCTGTTGGCATGCACCAAACCTAGCACGGCTGCGAGGATTTCGACAGGCGCCGCATGCAAGGACAAGCTGCGCGCCGCGCGCTGGGCAAGCCGTGTGCGCAGTCCTAAGCTGGCCTGGCGCGATAGAGCGTGCCTCTTCCAGTCGTCCAATCATGTTGTCATTTACGCTTCGATCGAACTCTTCTTCCGCCATTGCCCGCACCGTCGAAACCCAAGAGGTGAACGACGTGAACGCAGTGCATGACGCCGACGGCCTGCCTCTGCCGCGGCGCTTTGCGGCCGTCGCCGCGATCCTGGGCGCGGGCGTGCTGGTGGTGCTCGATGGCGCCATCGCCAACATCGCGCTGCCAGGCATTGCCCAGCAATTGCAGGCGCCACCCGCCGATGCCGTCTGGATCATCACCGCCTACCAGCTGGCCGTGGTCATGTTCCTGTTGCCGGCTTCTGCTGTCGGGGAGAGGTTCGGGTATCGGCGGGTCTTCGCTGGCGGCGTGGCGCTGTTCACCGCGGCGTCGGTGTTGTGCGCGTTGTCCCCATCGCTGCCATGGCTCGTGGCTGCGAGGTGCCTGCAGGGCCTGGGCAGCGCGGCCGTGATGCCCCTTGGGCTGGCATTGTTGCGCTTCACTTATCCGCGTCGATTGCTGGCGCGCTCTATCGCCTGGAACGCGCTCGCCGTCGCGGCCGCTTCAGCGTCGGGCCCCACCCTTGGCGCTTTCATACTCTCTGCCGCAAGCTGGCCGTGGCTCTTTGCGGTGAATCTGCCGATCGGCCTCCTCGTGCTCGCCGCCTGCACAGGGTTGCCGAGCCCTGCGCGCTCGGTGCGCCGCATCGACGTGTGGAGCATCGCGCTCAACGCGGTCATGTTCGCCTCCTTCGTGCTCGGGAGTGACCGGCTCGTGGTGCATCCGTTGCGCGGCGGTGCATTGCTCGCGTTGTCTGCCGTTTGCATGGTCCTGCTGGTACGGCGTGAGATGCCAAAGGCGGCGCCGTTGATCCCGCTCGACCTGCTGCGCGTGCATTCCTTTCGGGTCTCGATCGTTGCCTCCGTCTGCTGCTTCACCGGCCAGATGGCCAGCCTTGTGGCGCTGCCGTTCTACATCCAGCACGAACTCGGCCAGAGCGCCGTGACCGCCGGCCTCTTGATGACCCCCTGGCCTCTGGCGGTGATGCTGGCCGCGCCGCTGTCGGCACGCCTGGCCCAGCGCGTGCCGAGCGCGTGGCTGTGCGCGGGCGGAAGTGCGTGCTTCGCGAGCGGTCTGGCCCTGTGTGCCCTGTGGCCTCTGCACGGCAACCCGACCTTGCCGATCGCGGTGTTCACGAGCCTCGCCGGCCTGGGCTTCGGCTTCTTTCAGACGCCGAACAACCAGAACATGCTGCTCTCGGCACCCAAGGAACGCAGCGGCGCGGCCGGTGGCGCGCAAGGCACCGCCCGACTCACGGGGTTGACGCTCGGCAGCCTGTTGATGAGTTTGATGTTCGGGCTGCTGCCGTCCCACAGCGCAGTGCACTGGGGCCTGGCGATGGCGGCTTTGGCCGCGTTGGCCGGGAGTGTGGCGAGCTTGCTCAGAAGCCCCGCAAGGGCTCGCGCCGCGTGATCGGTATCGGGAAGCGAGCGCGCTCTTTTCGGCCCCAGCATTGCTGGTGCAACCGACCGCTTTGGAGGCGCACAGATGTCTGCAGTGGTTAAGGGTTGTCCGACACCTGCCCGTGCAACACCACGAGCCCGCGCACGACAACGGCCTGAGGGCAGGTGTTGGACAACCCTTAACCCAAGCTGACGCCACATTCCCTCAACATCCCCGGGTTGCTCTGCGCGGATCGTCGGAGGCATGCGCCTCACAGCAGCTCAGCTGTCGATGCGATGAGATTCCGCAGCCACGTCTGCGCCAGACTGGTGTCGTTGCGCCGATGCCATGTCAGGTGAAAAGTGATCTCGGGCAGGTCGAGCGGCGGCGGGAACAGGACGAGGTCGTCCGCCGCCTCCGATGAGATCGCGAATCTCCTCATCACCGTGGCCGCCATAAGGGTGTGCGCTACAACCACGGGCACGGCGAACATTTGCGGCATGGTCAGTCCCAGCTTGCGCGTCTTGCCCTGTTGCGCGAGTGCCTGGTCGACGACGCCGTGACGCTCACTCTCAGGTGACACGAGCACGTGCGACAGAGCCAGGAAGCTCTTCAGAGTCATCCCGCGGCGGGCGGCCGGGTTGTCGCGAGCAACGATCGTGACGAACTCGTCCTTCAACAAAGGCATCGTCGAGATGCGTCCATCCGACTGCGTGGGCGCGACGCCGATGGCCGCGTCGATGGCGCCTGCGTCCAGGAGATCGACGGCTTGGTTGCGATCGTTGAAGGCGCGCACGTTCAACGCGATGCCCGGCGCCTCCCGCGCCAGCGCTTTCAAGAGCGGGGGCAGCAGCACGAAGGTCGGATAGTCCTGCAGCCCCAGGTTGAAGACAAGCGACGCCTTGCCCGGTACGAACGGCGCCTTGGTCACGAGGGTCGCCTTGATCTGCGCGAGCGCCTGGGACAAGGGCTCAGCCAGTTCTCTCGCACGCTGAGTTGGCAGCAACCCGCCTGCACCTCGCAGGAACAACGGATCTCCCAGTAGCACCCGCAGGCGAGACAGTGCCGCGCTCATGGCAGGTTGACTGACGCCGACGCGTGTGGCCGCGCGAGTGACGTTTCGTTCGCTCATGAGCGCGTCGAAGGCAACCAGAAGATTCAGATCGATTCCGTGAAAATCCATGAAGCTGATATTGATGTATATCGATTATCTGTTGGACGGATTTTAGGCAGGTTCGCAGAATCACCTCATCGACACCAACCCTTGAGTTCCTGAATGCAATCGATCGATCAACAACTTGCCACGCGCTTGCGCGTCGAGCGCGAAGCCGTGGAGACTTTCTACCGCGCCTTTACCGACCAGAACCCGGACCTCGTCGACAGCGTCCTCGCGCCGGACTGGGAAGACATCCCCATGGCACCGGGCCAGGAACCCGGACCGCAAGGCATCAAGACCATCATCCGCAGCGTGGCGGAAGCGTTCCCGGACGTGCAGATCACCATCCACGACATGGTGCAGGAGCCCGGGAAGATCGGAGTCCGTGCGGAGATCAGCGGCACCCATCAAGGCCCGCTCTTCGGCATCGCCGCGACTGGCAAGCAAGTGAGGTTCCGCCTGCACGAGTTCCACACCCTCATGGATGGCCGCGTGACCACGACGTGGCACATGGAAGACTGGTTCGGCCTCTTCCTGCAACTGGGCCAGTTCCCGGCTCAAGCTTGAACGAGAGGAGCAAGCCATGAAAGCAGCAATCATCCATGCGTTCGGCGGCCCGGAAGTCGTCACCATCGGCGCGCCGACGCCTCGCGTCCTGCAGGCCGACGAGATCGTTGTTCGCGTCGAAGCTGCTGCGATCAACCCGCTCGACCTCAAGATCATCGCCGGCTACATGCAGCAGGTGTTCCCCATTGAGCTGCCCTACGTCCCGGGCACCGATTTCAGCGGCGTCGTTGAATCGGTCGGCGCACAGGCGACACACCTGAAGGCGGGTGACCGAGTTGTCGGCCGTACGCAGCCGGGCGCCGGGGGGGCCTTGGCGAAGCAGGTAGTCATCAACGCCGACGGCGTCCTCGTGATGCCCGAGGGAATGAGCTTCGAGCAAGGCGCAGCGCTTCCGACCGCGTTCGGCACGGCGAGTCAGTCCCTGTCAGACACCGGCGCGCTCAAGCAAGGCGAAACGGTGCTCATCCACGCTGCGGCCGGCGGCGTCGGCAGCATGGCCGTCCAGTTGGCGCACGAGGCCGGCGCCCGCGTGATTGCCACCGCGTCCGCACGGAATCACGAGTTGGTTCGCAGCCTGGGCGCCGACGAGGTGATCGACTACCGCACGCAGGACTTCTCCCAACTGCGCGACATCGACCTCGTGATCGACACCATCGGCGTCGACACCCTGGAGAAGTCGTGGTCGGTCTTGGGTCCAGACGGACGCATTGCCACCACGGTGGAGTTCGGCATCACCGCCCGCGATGGCCACGCTGGCACGTTCGTCTTCTTCGCGGATGCCACGCGCTTCCTGCCCGAGGCCTTCCGGATGTTCGAGCAGGGCCGTCTCCAGATCGTCACCGACACGATCTTCAAGCTCGACGAAGCGCGTTCCGCCCTCGAGCGGCTGGCCACCGGGCATGCCCGCGGCAAGCTGATCGTCCGCGTCGGGCAATGACGCCGCGATCGAGCAGCAATACGGCGAGCTCGCCTTGCGGATGGACGGACTGGGTAAGCAACTCTCGGCCGTGGGGCGTCGGATATACCATTCACTTGCCATGGATCCGCTCCACAAGAAAGCCATCGTGCAAGGGATTGCGGGGATGGCCGTATTCGTTGCCTTCATTTTCTTGCCCGCGGGCACGTGGCGATACTGGCAAGGCTGGCTCTTTATCGCCGTCTTTTCCGCCTCGACCATCGGCTTCACCGTCTATCTCGCCCTCTACGACAGGCCGCTTCTAGAGCGCCGCATGAATGCCGGACCACAGCATGAGAAAGAGTGGTCGCAGAAGATCTGCGTGTCGCTCATCATCCTCGCGTTTTTTATTTTTCTCGTCCTGCCTGCACTCGATTACCGATTTGGCGTCTCGCCGGTGCCCGCATACCTGTCCTTTGCAGGGAACATCGTGATCGTGTTGTCATTCCTCTTTATTTTCTGGGTGCTGAAGGTCAATAGCTATGCAGCAGCCAACATCAGCGTCGCGGATGACCAAAGAGTGATCGACAGCGGCCCCTACGCTCATGTGCGTCATCCCATGTACGCCGGCGCGCTCTGGCTTTTCATCGGCATGCCGCTTGCACTCGGCTCGTGGCTCACGATCTGTCTCGTCCCGCTCATCCTGCCGGTGCTTCTCTGGCGGCTTCTTGATGAGGAAAAGATCTTGCGCCGCGATCTTCCCGGCTACAACGAATACGCAAGCCGTGTGCGTCATCGTCTCATTCCGTATGTCTGGTAGAGAAATGGGGCAGCCCTTCCAAGAAATCGGTGCGCCGTCGGTGTAGAGCATCGAGTCCAGCGGCAACGTTCGCTCTGCGGCCGAGCAGATCGATGGGTCGAACGACTGGAACTGGCCGTCAGCGGCGACTTGCCTCGGAAACCGCGGCGAGCGCGGTAAGCCATCCTTTGATCAGCGCACCCGCTCCCAAGAAAATGAAGAGACAAAACAGACTCGGTAGCGCGACGATCAAAAGGCTCGTCATGACCTGGAAGCCGAGTGTGTTAGCCATCAACAGGTCGTCAGGCGGTAGGCTTCGCGCGTGAAGCAAAAAGGCCCCGCACGCGGACAACGTGGCGATGCCCCACGCGGACAAGACCCTAGTTAGGCGGGGCCAGCTAAAAGTCATGGGTTGAGTTTCTGCTGCAGTTGCGGCGCTGAAGATCCGTAATGACCGCCGCGGCCGCCCAATAACTCACAGGGGAGACAGCACCCAAGGGCTCTTTTCATCAGTCATAAGATCTTCGGCAATACCGATTATTCCGCCCAGCGTCATATTCTGACCTCCCCAACTGGCCCGACCAATGATGTAGCTCTTTGCAAATTGCGGCCAAGACGAAAAATTCGAGCGTAATTCTCCATCAACATGCGAAAGAATTCGGYTGAATTCATCCTGCTCAATGTATTTAGAGTCCAGTGACATCCTTGCAACAGTGACGAGGCGGCCGAGATCTCAAGCAAGGATTCCAGCGCTGTAATCCTTGGGAAGATACGAGCCATTAACCTTGTCTTCGAGAAGGCGAAAAGCGGATCGCAGATTCCCCAACATCTCCATAGCCTGCTCCAAAGCCGAGAAAACGAGATCTTTTTCCTCGCACGGCCCCTGTGCGGTAATCTGCTTGCGCACTGTTTCCGGGGAGCCGTATCGACCACTGGCGATCAATGCCTCGAGAACCTCTTGGCGCCCCTCTCCTGAAGCACCATCGCTGTAGACCTKAAAAACAATATCGTAAAAAAAGCGATGGCCATAGCGACCGAGCCACCCCAGAGTTTCAGCAGCCTCCTGAAGCGAGCTTATATCCCAGTATGAGCCAAGCCCCTCGGTGAGAACATCGTCCGACAGTCCAGTTGTGTAACTGTCGCAATACGCCATGATCTGCTCGGAGTTGATGAGCCCAGCTTGGAGTGCTCGCTGCGCTGCCGGATCCACTGCGGCGCCACTGGGGCAATTTCTGTATTTTTTTCCAGAAAATATCTGGAATAATTTATGCAAGAAACCCATAAACTATATTTGTTTGAAGGCCGCATTAAGGGCGCGATGCTTGAGTGCACCCACAAGAGCATCAAAGTCCGAATCTTTCGCCATGTGGATGGCATCGAATTCAAATTTTTTAAACGCCGTTGAAGGAGCACTAATTTCTATCGTTTTCTCTGCGCTCGATGTTGAGGTTTCCGGAATATCCGTGACGGTGACTTTTTCGATTGCGTCATAGTTCACGGTAGTCAGCACGCCAGCGAATTTCTTGACGGTCGTGAACGACATGCTCTTCTCATCAAGAACAATGCTGGCGCCTTGGCTATTGGCCGCGCGCTTCTCGAAAAGTGTTCCAACCGTAAGATACGTGGCATAAGCCCCGACCAACATGAGGATGCCATTGGCCACGCCTGTCGGCAGGTGAAGCCGCAAGGTTCCAATTTTCAGATCGGCAATCGGATAAAAAATTGCAGCAATGATGATTGCCGGGCCAATAAGACCGAAAACGTACTCGAGAATCGAGTATTCCATTTTATAATTAATGGTCTGCATGCAATATATTTC